>JACDHU010000002.1 GCA_013820865.1 Chloroflexota bacterium | reverse complement strand
GTTAAAGGGAGCGATCACGGTCTCTGCGATGCGGCTGCGCGGGATCCCGGCGCTGGCCGGAACCGTGGCTGGCGACTCGTTCGGTCCCATCGCGTCGCGCGGGGGCTGAATGCTGACCAGCACGTCGTCGTGGTGCCCGTGGTAGCCGCCCTCGAACTTGATGATCTTTTCCCGCCCGGTGTAGCCTCGGGCGACGCGGATGGCGTCCATGGTGGATTCGGTGCCAGAGTTGCTGAACCGCACGAGATCGGCGCCAAAGCGCTGCTTGATCTCTTCGGCCAGCGCGATGCCATCCTCGACCGGGAACGTGTAGCAGGTGCCGTTGGCCACGCGATGCTGGAGCGCCTCGGCCAGGAGCGGATGCGAATGACCCGCTGCAAGTACGCCGAAGGCCATGTCGAAGTCGATGTACTCGTTGCCGTCGGCGTCGGAGATGCGCGACCCGCGCGCATCGGTCATGAACAGCGGATACGGATCGTAGGCCTGGAACGAACTCGCCACGCCGAGCGGCATCGACTGGCGTGCGCGCTCGAACAGCGCGGCGCTCTTCGGCGTGCGATCCCGGTAGGCCTGCTCTTCGCGCGCACCGATATCGGCGATACGCGCTCGACTGATTTCCTGCGGCGTGACCGTCACGTTCGATCTCCTAGCGAGCTCCCCATTGGTAGCTCTCCTTCACGAATCTGAGCTCGACCAGCGTCTCGGTCGAGCGAATGCCATCAATGCCGGCGAAGCGGTCCGTCAGGACCCGCAGCAGGTGCTCGTTGTCCTCGCACACGACCTCGCAGAAGAGGTCGTACCGTCCGGCGGTGATCACGACGTACGTGACCTCATCCAGCGCGGCAATCTGGTCGGCGATCTCCGTCAGCTTCCCCGGATCTACCTTGAGGCCGATCAGAGCCGGCTGCTGGAACCCCATGGCCAGCGGATCGGTCACGCCGACGATCTGCACCACGCCGCGCGAGATGAGGCGCTCCGCGCGCTGCCGGACCGTCGCCTCCGGGACCTTGAGCTGGCGGCCGATCTGCGCGTACGGCCGTCTGCCGTCCGCCTGGAGGCACTTGATGATCGCCTTATCAAGGTCGTCCAGCGCGGGCTTCCGCCCACTCTGCCCGATGCTACGCACAACCATGCCGCGAAGGCTAGCCGCCGGAGGTCAGGGGGTCAACTTTCCGCAAGGATCGGCTCTCCATATTGCGGATTCCGCGTCCTTGTGCTGATTTCGGCTGTCGTGGCCGCTGTATCGATCATTCATCACGCAGCGAGCGGTCTGCGCGCGGTTTGGCCGTTGTGGCGGACACCGCGACGCATGAACAGCGCGCCGACGCGCAGCTCACGCTCACCCATGACCGATGCAGAGTACAAATGCTGCGCCACATCGCTTTCCGGTGAACATTGACCGCTACAGCGGACGGTCAGGCGGCTCGGCGTGCGGCATCTCGTGGCTATTTCAGCCTGACGAAGCAGAGCGAGTCGGAAAGCTCTCCGCTGGTGTCACGGCGACTGCGGTCCAGGCGAGCTTCCAGTGTAAATCCCGCGCGCGTCGCGACCGAAGTGCTGCGCTCGTTGCGCGCGTCGCACCAGATCTCCACTCGTTCTGCGCCGAGGTCGTCGAAGGCGAAGGCGGCGATCCGACGCGTGGCTTCCGTCGAGAAGCCGTGGCCAGCCATGCTCGTGCGCAACCAGTAGCCGATCTCGAATCGAGGCACGGTCCAGTCGATACGGTGCAGGCCGCTCGATCCAATGAAAGCTCCATCCTCGCGGAGGTAGAGGTGCAGGCGCAGGTCGCGACGGGCCAGGAAATCGGCGTGCGCCAGCCGAACGTTGGCCTCTGCGTCGTCCATCGATTGCTCCCCCTGCGCCCACGGCATCCACGGACGCAGCTCGGCGAGCGACTCAGTGATAGCCGCATGCACATCGGCACCGTCACCGGGCCGTGGCGCGCGGATGAGCAGCCGCTCGGACTCGAAGTGGTCCGGGAACTCGCGAAGGATCGGCGGCGTGCTCACGCGTCGGGCGAAGCCGCGACATCGCGGTTCCAGGCGCCGGTGGCATCGGCCAAAAGCTCAGCGACGTCGCGGACCCCAACATCGGTCCGGTCAAGGTCGGTGGTGCCGTCGCGCAGCATGATCAGGCAGAACGGGCAGGCGGTCGCGATCTCATCGGGTGACTTCTCGAGCGCCTGCTCTACGCGCTTGTGATTGATCCGCGTGCCCTCGTGCTCCTCCATCCACATGCGCGCACCGCCGGCTCCGCAGCACATGCCCTTGCGGTGATGGAGGTCCATCTCCACCACCGACTGCCCCGGAACGGACTCCACCACGCGGCGGCCCTCGTCGTACACCTCGTTGTATCGGCCCAGGTAGCAGGCGTCGTGGTAGGCCACCACTGCCTCGTGATGCTCGGTTGGCACCAGCCGGCCTTCGACCACAAGCCGATCCAGCAGCTGGGTGTGATGAATGACCTGGATGCCCGACAGTCCGAACTGCGGGTACTCGTTGCGGATGGTGTTGAAGCAATGCGGGCAGGTCGCGACCACGGTGGAGATCCCATGTTCCGCGTGCGCCGCGGACAGCGCGGCGACGTTCTCCTCGGCAAGCATCTGGTACAGGTACTCGTTCCCGGCACGACGCGCCGGATCGCCCGTACAGGTCTCACCAGTCCCCAACACCGCGAACGGCACCTCCGCCTGGCGCAGCAGCTGGGCCATGGCGCGCACAACTTTGCGATTGCGATCATCGAAGGCGCCCGCGCAGCCGATCCAGAACAGGACGCGACCCTCGAGCGGATCGCCCGCCGGAGCCGATGCGTGAATCGTTCGCCAGGGCGTGTCGCCTTGCGCGGCGCGAGCGGGCGCATCGGTCTGTCCAAGCACCGGGACCTCCAGGCCCTTGGCCCAGTCCATGCGCGCCGACTTGGGCTGCCCCCACGGGTTGCCGGCATTCTCCATGTTGCGGAAGGCCGCGTTGAGCTCCTTGGGGAACCTGCTCTCTTCAAGAACCGCATTGCGGCGGATCTCGACGATCGTGTCCACATGCTCGATCAACACCGGACAGCCTTCGACACACCAGCCACAGGTGGTGCATTGCCAGACGGCCTCCTCCGGGATGACGTTGTCCATGAGCGGCAGGCTCAGCGCCTCTTCGGCCCGTCCACGCGCCAGTCCCAGCGCATCCTCCGAGGCCGCAGCGCCTCCATTTGCCCCACCTTTCCACGCCCGCTGCGCCGAAGCAGCAGCCGCGAGCGCCGTCTCGGCCGCCACGATCTGGTCGCGAAGCCCCTCCATCAGGTGCTTGGGGCTGAGTGTCTTGCCGGTCATGGATGCCGGGCAGAACTCCATGCAGCGGCCGCACTCGGTGCAGGCCAGCCCATCGGCCAGGTGGCGCCAGGTGAGGTCCTTCAGCCCCTTCGCGCCGAAGATTGGCAATTCCTCGCCTTCGTCGGGCTCTGCCTCGAGGTCCATCTTTCGGAGCGCCCCGCGCGGCTCGAGGTTGCGGAAGTAGACGTTCGGCTCGCTGCTGATGATGTGCAAGTGCTTGCTGTACGGCAGATAGGCGCCGAACCCGAGTACCAGGAGAATGTGCGCCCACCCGAACGCGCCGTAACCGACCGCCGCCGCTTCTTGACCGATCCCCTCCAGCACCAGGCTCAACGGTCCGGCCATGACCGCCCACATGCGCGAATGGCTGTCCGGCTCGATGACGTAGGCAAACGCGTCGCCGATCCACTCGGTCAGGACGATCGAGAAAATGAGGCCCAGGATGACGAATGCATCCCGCGTCAGCGCCAGGCGTGCCGGTCTGGTGACCGTTCGGCGAACGACGTAATAGATGACCGACGCGAGCACGAGCGCCACGAACACGTTCGCGAAGAACACGGTGACACTCCACAGGAAGCCGCCGAAGGGCCAGGCCACGATGGTTTCCACCAATCCGTTGGTCAGGTAGTTCCCGGTCGTGGCCAGCAGCACGATGAAGCCCCAGAACACGAACGCGTGCGTCAGACCCGGACCGATGTCCTGGAGCAGGCGCTTCTGCCCGAGGACGAAGACGCCCAGCGACTTGATCCGATCCGGGATGCGGTCGAATCGGTCAAGCGGCCGCCCCTCGCGCAGCACGGCGAGATGCCAGCGCGCGCGCCGCCAGAAGAAGAAGGCCGCGGCCGCGATGGGCACGACGATGAGCGGGTAGAACGGAATGCTGGGTTCCATGGATCGGCGCCATGGTAGCCGTGTGTCAGTGATCCCCGCCAGCGAGCTGATCCAAGGCGTGCCGCAGCACGGGCAGGAGCGCCTCGAGGGATTCGGCGGCGCCCTTTGGCGAGCCGGGCAGGTTGGCGATCAGCGTCCGCCCGCGCGTTCCAACCAGCCCACGCGAGAGAGCGGCCATCGGGGTTGAAGCCATGCCGGAAGCGCGCATGAGCTCGGCCAGGCCGGGTGCTTCTCGCTCGATCACGCGACGGGTCGCGGCGGGCGTGACATCGGATGGCGTCAACCCGGTTCCGCCGGTGGTGATGATGAGCCCATGACCGGCGTCAGCCAGCGACGCGAGCAAAGACGTGATCTGCGGCTCGTCGTCGGCGACCACGATGGGGTCCGGAGCGACATCGAACCCAGCGTTGCGCAGTCGCTCGACCAGCGCCGGCCCGGACGAGTCCTCGCGCTCCCCCGTCGCGGATCGGTTCGAGCAGGTCACGACCGCAGCTTCGTGAGTCGCCGGTGTGATCGCTGAATGCCCATAGTCGCCGGATTGGCCTCCGGACTTCTGCAGCAGCTCAATGCGCTCGATCACGATGTCGCGCTGGAGCGCCTTCGCCATGTCATACAGCGTGAGAGCCGCCACCGAGGCTGCGGTCAGCGCCTCCATCTCGACGCCGGTGCGAGCGGTGGCGCGCGCCTCGGCCCGAATGACCACGGTCCCAGCCTGCCGGTCGGGCGTGAGTTCCACGTCGACCCGGTCGAGCGGCAATGGGTGGCAGAGTGGGATGAGATCGCTCGTGCGTTTCGCAGCGCCGATCCCGGCCAGCCGAGCGGTCACGAACGCGTCGCCCTTGGGCCCACCGGCATCGAGAAGCAAGGCAAGCACGTCCGGCCGCATGCGAACCATCGCCGAGGCCACTGCGCGGCGCGACGTCACCGGCTTGTCGCCAACGTCGACCATGCGCGGAGCACCATCGGCATCAAGGTGACTCGGCTTCGTCATTCGACCGCTCCCAGCAAGATCGTCTCGTAGAAGGTGCCCGGCACGGTATCGGAGACGCCCTCGGGCACAACGAGCAACCCATTCGCCGATGCCAGCGGAAGGAGCTGCGACGACTGTTGCCCGCCGGCAGAGCTGGCGCGGTACTCGTCGCCATCGGCCTCGACCCGGACGCGCGCGAACGTTCGACGACCGCTGTCCGTGCCGATCGTCTCGTCAACGCGGGCGCGCACCCGCGGCCGACCGTCGCCGTTGAGGTCGAGCATGCGGCGCAGCATCGGCCGCACGAAGAGCTCGAACGTGACGAGCGCACTGACCGGGTTGCCGGGAAGGCCGACAACCGGGCGCTCCCCGACCCGCCCGAAGGCGAGCGGCTTACCCGGCTGGACCGCGATACGCCAGAAGTCGAGTGTGCCCAGGAGTTCGATCACGTCCCGCACGTGATCGCGCGCGCCAACGCTGACGCCGCCAGAAACGAGCAGGAGATCGGCACGCCCGACGCCATCTCCGATGCGTTCCTCGATGATCGCGGCATCGTCGGCTGCTGTTTCGAGCAGAACGGGCTGTCCGCCGGTTTCGGTGACGGCCGCCGCCAGCGCTGGCCCGTTCGCGTCGTGGATGTGGCCCGGCTCGAGCGAGGCGCCGACCGGCTGAAGCTCATCCCCGGTGGACAGGATGGCCACGCGCGGACGTCGATGGACCTCGAGTTCGGCAATCCCGAGTGCCGCGAGCAGACCGATCGTCGATGAAGTGATCGGCTGGCGCAGCAGGCGCACATCGGTCCCGCTCGCCACGTCGTGCCCGGCTGCCCGCACATGAGCGCCCGGCGCCGGCACCGCCGCAAATCGCACGCGTTCATCGGATTCTGAAGCGTCCTCGATCGGGATCACGGCGTCGGCATCGGCGGGCATCGGCGCCCCCGTCATGATGCGGACGGCGGTGCCCGGCTCGACCGCGGGAGGCACGGGACCTCCGGCGCGCGACTCACCGATCACGCGGCGCTCGGCATCGGCCTCACGAGACAGGACGGCATAGCCATCCATGGCCGAGTTCGCGAAGGGCGGAACGTCATGGGCCGCCATGAGTGGTGCATCCACCGGCACGCGTCCCAGTGCATCCGCCAGCGACACACGCTCCGCACCCAAGGGACGAACTTGCGCGAGGAGCCGTTCGATGGCGTCCTCCACCTTCAGCATCCGTCCATCACAGTCCCAGCTTCATGCGAGCCTCGATCAGGCGCAGGATTCCCCGTCGGGTGACCAGGCCGACCGGCAGGCGCGCCTCATCCTCGATGACCGGCAACTGGCCGATCTCCCGCTCCTGGATCAGGCGCAGGGCGTCCGCCAACGGCGCATCCGGCCCGATGGTGGCGAGGTTCGCGTAGCGGGTCATGACATCGGTCACGCGCGCTCCATCCCAATTGTCCCGCGGCAAACGCTGGACGTCGCCGAGCGTCACCAGGCCGGCAAGCCCACCGTCATCGTGCCGAACCAGGAACGCCCGGTCCGCGCCTCGCAGAAACCGCTCCTGTACAAGCTCAGCGACCGGCTCGTTGGGTGAGACTGATGGTGGCTCGAGATCCATGGCATCACGCACCCGCACGCCGTGCAGGCTGTGCTCGACGCCGGCCTGGGCCGCGCTCGCCTCCGCCGCATTCGACAGGAACCATCCGATGAGGGCCAGCCACAGGCCGCTGAACAGCCCGCCCGGCCGCAGCGCCAGGAAGACGCCGCCCGCGATGAGAAGGTAGGCGAAGATGCGCCCGACCACCGCGGCGTTGCGCGTCGCGACCAACCGGTCTCCGCGGACCTTCCAGATGATGGCGCGCAGGACGCGGCCGCCGTCCATCGGGAACCCGGGAATCAGGTTGAACAGGCCCAGCATGACGTTGATCACGCCGAGCCAACCGACCAGGGCACCGAGCTGCTCCTGTGCGATGAAGACGTTGATTCCGAGTAGTGCGCCGCCGATGACGATGCTGGCTGCCGGCCCAGCGACCGCGATCAGCGCCTCTTCGCGGGGCGTCCGCGAGTCGGAGTCAATGCTCGTTGCGCCGCCGAAGATGAAGAGGGTGATTCCCTCCACCTTCAAGCCGAAGCGACGTGCCACCAGGGCGTGCGAGAATTCGTGCGCCAGGACCGATGCGAAGAAGAGCGCTGCCGTAGCCCCGGCCACGATCCAGTACAGCAGCGTGGTCCAGCCGCCGAACTGGGCGGGAAACTGGAACTCGGCCAGCGAGTAGGTCACGAGAAAGGCGATGACCAGCCAGCTGGGATGAATCGCGAGGTCGATGCCGGCCAGCCGGCCGACCCTCCATCCGGGGCCCATATAGATCGAGTCTAGATCAGGCTCGGGCCGACGTCGCCAGGGCGGCGGCGCCAGCCGCGCAGACCCAGGAGGCTGACAACCAGCGCGCTGAGGATGATCACGACGCCCGCAACCAGGGCCGCGTCGAACCAGAAGCCCTGCGGGAACAGCAGAAGCAACTCGGAGCCGGTCTCGAACAGATACGTGCCGGGGGGAAAGAACAGCTGGTGGAAAACGAGGAAGGCGGGCTCGAAGGCCACGGCGAACGTGCCGGCCAGGACGATGGCGATCACGCCGATGCTACCGCCGGCAACCAGCAGGATGCGGCCACGGCGTTGCGGCTCGCGGCGCAGCCACGCTCCGGTGACGCCCACCACGACGAGCGAGACCACCGCCACGCCGGCCAGGAGCTGGACCAGGCGAGAAACGTCCGACATGTGCGACCTCTCGTTTGCATCAAGCAGGGGCGCATCTCCGCCCAGCGATGCCTCGAACGATCCGCCGACGTACAGGTCACGCAGGATCTCGGTGGTGACTCGGTCGATCTCCGGCTGGTCCGTGTCGAACGAGCCAGCGACCTCGTGCCGCGACTGAAGCCCCGAGGTGAACCACGGGTTGAACAGCAGCAGCGGGCCGACGAGCGTGACGACCACCGCGACGGATACACCGAACACCAAGCCAATCGGCCATGGGGCGCGCTCCATCGGCTCGGAGGATGCCGTCAGAGGAGGCGTCCGGCGATGCGCGAGCTGCCGATCACCGATGACAATGCGAAGGCGACCAGGCTGATGACAATGGAGCCAAGCAACGCAGCCAGGAAATCGCGCACGCTGAACCCGAGATCAAGCTCCCGCGAGATTTCGCCGGTCAGGAGCAACAGCACCGCGTTGATGACGAGCAGGAACAGGCCGAGCGTCATGATCGTGATCGGCAGGGTGAGGATGCGCAGCACCGGTCGCAGGAAGGTGTTGATCAGCCCGAAGATGAAAGCGACCAGCAGGAGCTTCCACCAGTCGCCGGTGAATTCCAGGTTGGGCACCAGCAGCACGGCGACGTACAGGGCCGCAGCATTGATCAAGGTCTGAACGATCCGGTCCACGCGGCAAGCCTAGCCGATGCCGTCGAAACTCGGTGGGCCGGCGAGCAAGCGAGCGCGCACCCACGCGCCACGGACCATGTTGGGATGCGGCCGGAAGATCAATCGGCTGAACACGTCGTCCGCGTCAAGGCGTGGGTCATCCCCCGGCAACGGCGTGGTGAGTCTCGGGTCGACAGCGATGAGGTCGGCCTCCTTCCCGACTTCCAGCGACCCGATCTCCCCGTCCATGCCCAACGCCCGGGCACCTTCCAGGCTCGCGAGACGGATCCAATCGCTCGGCCGCGTGGCGTTCGACGGATCGGCGCGGCCGCTGAGCTCCAGCACTCGCTGCGTCACCGCGCCCGCGCGCATCACGCTGAACAGGGACAGCTCCGGTCCGCCCGCCACATCGGAACCGAGACCCACCGGGATGCCGGCTGCACGGTACGCACCGAGCGGCATCATGCCGCTCGAGAGAAACAGGTTTGACGCCGGACAATGCGCCACGCTGGAGCCGGAGTCGACCAGGCGCGCCACTTCCCGGTCGGATAGATGGATGGCGTGCGCCAAGATCGTGCGCGCGCCAAGCGCGCCCGCGTGGTCATACACGTCGAGGTAATCGCGGGCGTCCGGGAAATGGCGACGCACCTCAGTGATCTCACCGGCATCCTCCGACAGGTGGGTCTGCCAGTACGCGCCGTGGTGCGCGGCAAGCGCAGCTGATTCGCGCAGCATCTCGGCCGTGCAGCTCACCGCGAAGCGCGGCGTGAAGGCGTAGCGCAGACGCCCGTCATCGCGGCCATGCCAGCGGGAGGCAAGATCGTCCGACTGGCGCAGGCTCCTCTCGAGGATCTCGTTACGCGCGATATCAGTGTCGTAGGTGATGCGGTCCATCATCACCTTGCCGATGATGGCGCGGATGCCGTGCTCCTCGGCGGCCGCAAAGGCGGCATCGGTCGAGTCCTCCCATAGGGCGGCGTAGGCGACCACCGTGGTCGTGCCGGCAGCGGCGAAGGCGCGGAATGCGGACGGCGCCTGGAGTTCAGCGACCGATCGGTCATAGGCGCGCTCGAGCGGGAAGATGTAACGGTCCAGCCATGTCAGCAGGTCCAGACCGCTGCCCAGGCCGGCGTTCGGAATCTGCGGCAAGTGCACGTGCAGGTCCACGAGGCCCGGCATGACCACCATCGGTCTCAGGTCAATGACCGATGCCGGCGCCTCCGCGCCGGGCCACGCGCCAACGGTGGCGATCCGGCCGCGCTGATCCACCTCGATGAGGCCGTCCATGACGTCGAGCGTCGTTCCATCGGTGACGGGTGAGAGCAGCCGCGCACGGAGCGCGAACGGCGGAGCGGCCGGGAAGGGCGTCATCGGTCCCGATGCTACATGCCGAGGTCGAGTACTCTGTCCGTCTATCGACGTTAGGAGGCCTCTCATGGCCAATGGCACTATCAAGAAGATCGTGGCCGATCGCGGCTTCGGCTTCATCACCGGCGAAGATGGCAAGGACTACTTCTTCCATCGCGACGGTCTCAGCGAGACGATCGATTTCGATCGCCTCGTCGGCGGCGAGCCGGTAACCTTCGACATTGAGTCGAATCCGCGTGGTCCACGCGCAGCGAACATCAAGTCCGAGTAGCACGGACAACCCTACTCGGCACGAAGGCGGCTGCCGGCGCTCACTTGAGCGTCCGCCAGCCGCCTTCTGCTGTCCGGCCCCCTTCATTGGCACGCTTTCTGCGCCTCCGGCGGCTGGTCGCGCACTCAAACAAGCAGACGCTGGAGGTCAAACCATGAGCCGATGGAGAACTCACCTGGTCGCCCTGCTCACCGTGATCATGGTGGCGGTGGCGGGATGCCAGGAGTCGAGCGAGACTCCCAACGCCGACGACCTGCTGACGAGCCCGGGCGCCCAGTAGCGGACGATCAGCGGGCGCGCATCCGGTTGTTGCGTGGGTTGTGCTCGAGTTCAGCCAGGCCCAGCGCCTCCAGTATCGGCGGCAGGTACATCCCGAACCGTCCGCGGTATCCCTTGCGCAGCCCGTACCAGCCGCCGACCAGGTTCGACACGGATCGGCCCCATGCCTCGACGGTGTCTTCTGCCGCCGATCTCTGCTCATCCGCCGCCCCGAGCGGCACCCAATCACCCTGGTCCTTGAGCCAAGCGTGGAGATCCTCGATTGCGCGGGCGTGGTAGGTGAGCTTCGTCGACCCCACCTGGCACACGAGCTGCGGCGGATCGGCCGATTCATCGCGGTACATCTCGTACGCGCTGGTACCCGGCGGCGTCTTCAACCGCCAGGGGTCATCCCTCGTACCTTTCCCTGGCCCGTTCATAAGATCATCCTCAAGAGCGTCTCCGTTCAGATAGGCCGCCTGATCGGGTACACGGTCGCCGGCCACATGTCCAAAGCACGACCTATCGCCGGTACCGCACTGGCAGATCTCCGCCAGACGGTCGCAGGACGGACTGGCGCAGCTGATGCGGCTCCCTCTAGTGCGCCCCGATGCTGACGAGGTTGCCTTCGGGATCCTTCAGCCAGGCCATCTTCTCGCCCGTGGCGGAGGTTGCAATCCCATCCACCGTGCGAAATGCATCGCCGAAGTCATATGACTCGAACACCGCGCCTCGGGCCTTGAGCTCCGCGACGCTGACCTCGACATCATCGACCCTGATGTTGACCGCGGTCGCCTGGTTGGTTCCCGCGAACTGGGACGGGTAAAGCATCAAGCGCGTGCCGCCGATCTCATACCAGACATCCCCGCTCTCGGTGATCTCCGTCGGTTCGAGATGCAACACCGAGGAGTACCACGCCTTAGCCCGCTCGATGTCCGATGCAGGGAGCGTTGCGGCGAACTTCATGGGTCGAACCTCGTGCGCTGGGCGATGAGCCGGTCGTACGCTTGCTGCACGAAGGGCTTGGGTCGGGAGTCTACTCGTCGCCCGCACCAATCGTCGCCCGCGCCGGCGACCTGAAGGAGGAGGCAGCATGGCTGCGAATCACGGTGAGGACGTGGTATTGGTCGGGGCGAGAGGATTCGAACCTCCGACCCCTTGGCCCCCAGCCAAGTGCGCTGCCAGACTGCGCCACGCCCCGACCGAACGCGGCCAGTATAGCGGCCGCGATCTCAGGCGCCGGTGAGTCCGCTCAGCTCGCCCTTCGGCGCGCGCGACATCAGCTCGGCGACGGCTGCCATCGGTGACCGATGGTCGAACACGACGGCGCGCGCCTGTTCGGCGATCGGCATCTCGACGCCGAGTGCCGCCGCCAGCTCCAGCGCGCCGGTAATGGTGGCAACCCCTTCAGCGACGCCGGTGAGCCGTCCTGCCGCTTCCGGCCACGTGACGCCCGAGGCGATCAGCTCTCCGGCATGTCGGTTTCGCGACAGCGGCGACATGCAGGTGGCGATGAGATCCCCGACGCCCGCCAGGCCCGCGAACGTGAGCGGCTGCGCTCCGGCGGCCACGCCCAAGCGCGTCATCTCGGCCAGGCCACGCGTGATGATGCCGGCCTTGGCCGAGTCCCCGAAGCCGAGGCCGTCCACCATTCCTGCTGCCAGCGCCACGATGTTCTTCAGCGCCCCACATAGCTCGACGCCGACGAGGTCAGGGTTGGTGTAGACCCGAAACCGTTCGCTCGAGAGGACCGAGGCAATCTCCGACGCCAGTTCGGCATCCGTCGACGCCACCACCGAGCCAGCTGGCTTTCCGGCCGCGATCTCCCGCGCCAGGTTCGGTCCGGACATGGCGGCCAATCGACGACCAGGAAGCTCCTGCGCCAGAACCTCGCTCATGCGCAGATGCGTGCCTTCCTCGATGCCCTTGATGACGGACAGGATCGGCACATCGGCATGCAGGCGATCCGCAAGGCCGCGAGCGGTGGCACGCACGTACGACGAGGGGACGGCGAGCACATACAGCCGATGCGGCTCGCCGAGATATGCGTCATCGGTGACGACGCGGAGGTTGGGCGGGAAGGTGGCGCCGGGGAGGTACCGCTCGTTCGCTCGCGTGTGGGCGAGCCGCTCCGCCGTCTCCGGAGAATGCGTCCACAGGCTCACTGGTCGCTGGGCATCGGCCAGGAGCATTGCCAGGGTCGTGCCCCAGGCGCCGGCGCCGATGACCCCGATCTGATCGGTCACACCCGCGACCATACCAGCGGGCAGTCACTAAGTTGCACCCCGCGCGACCAATGTCGAAGGAGCCCCGGCTCGCTCGTCCCCTGTCGCCCCCGGTGCAACCAGTGACGTGTGAGCCCCGGTTCGTTCGGAATCAGTGTCATCGGGTGCAAAACCGTGCGCGTGCAGCGATCAGGTGCGGCGGCGTGCGGTCGCCTTGCGGCGGGGACGGGCCGAGCGGCGCGCGTCATCCTCCGACTCGCGCTGCCGCAGGATCAGGCGGATCGGCGTGCCGAGGAAGCCGTACTCGGCTCGAATGCGGTTCTCGAGATAGCGCTTGTACGAGAAATGCACGATCTCCGGGTCGTTGACGAAGACGACAAATGTCGGCGGTGCAACCCCGACCTGCGTGGCATAGAAGATCTTCGGCAGCCGATTACGGACGTGCGACGGCGGATGCGCGCGCACCGCATCCATGATCAGCCGATTCAGCTCGCCGGTCGGCACGCGCCGATAGCGCTCCTCCGACACCCGAACCGCCTCGCGCAGGATGCGCTCGAGGCGCTGGCCGGTGAGGGCGGAGGCAAAGACGATATCGGCCCAGACTAGGTATGGAGCATCGCGTCGCAGCCGTTTCAGCCACTTGTCGGCAGTGTGCTCGTCCTTCTCGACCGCATCCCACTTGTTGAGCACGAGCACGAGGCCCTTGTGCGCCTCGAGCACGTAGCCGACGACGTGCGCGTCCTGGGCGGTGTAGCCCTCGGCCGCATCGGTCATGACGATGGCGACGTCGGCCGAATCAATGGCCTTCATCGAGCGCAGCACGCTGTAGCGCTCGATCCCCTGCGAGATGCTTCCCCGCCGCCGAATACCGGCCGTGTCGACCAGCACGATCTCCTGGCCATCGAGCTGGATCGTGGTATCGATCGGGTCCCGTGTCGTCCCCGGCGTGTCCGACACGATCATTCGGTCCTGGCCGAAGACGCGGTTGACGAAGGTGGACTTCCCCGTGTTCGGGCGACCCACGATCGCGACGCGCGGCGGTCCGAGATCGGACTCAGCCAGCTCAGCCATCTCTTCCTCGGTCATGTCGTCACGCTGGACCGATGCCGCCGCCTCCGCCTCCGTCGGCGGCGGGAGCAGCTCCACGATGAGGTCGGCGAGATCGCCTGTATTGCGGCCATGCTGGGCGCTGACGATGATCGATGGATCGAAGCCGAGGGCATAGAACTCGACCGCATCAGCCTCGCGGGCGGGGTTGTCGCCCTTGTTGATGACCAGGATCACCGGGGCCTCGGCGCGGCGCAGCCGATCGGCCACCTCGTGGTCCAGTGGCGCCAGGCCCGCGTGCGCATCGACGACGAACATGATGAGGTCTGATTCCTCGATCGCAACGCGGGCCTGCACCTGCACGCGCTCCTCGATATCGGTCCCTGGCGCCATTTCGAGTCCGCCCGTGTCAACGATTGTGAAGGTCCGCCCGTTCCATTCGCCGGTGCCGTAGACGCGGTCGCGAGTCGTGCCCGACACGTCGGAGATGATCGCGAGTCGCTGGCCGATGAGCCGGTTGAAGAGCGTGCTCTTCCCGACATTGGGACGGCCGACGATGGCGACCACCGGAAGAGATGACATCAAACGAGTGTAGCCGCGCATGAGTAACGTCACGTCGAAGCGGCTTGTGACTGAGATGGCAGGATCGCGGACGGCCTTTGTCACTGCCCCGAATAGCGCCTTCGAGGCCGCGTGAGCCGATAGGATCAACTCGTGAAAATCGGTATCGTGGCGACCCGGCTGGCCGGGGTCGACGGCGTCACGTTCGAGACGGCCAAGTGGGAGGCCGTGCTCGACGCCATGGGCCACGACCTGCGGCTGTGCGCCGGTGAGGTGGACGCCCTCCGCTACCAGGCGCGCCTGGTGCCGCCGATGCACTTCACCTGGCCGCCCGCCGCCCGCGTGACCGCCGCCGCCTTCGACTCCGAGAGCGATCCCGAGTCGGTCCGGGCCGAGATCAACCGGTTGGCCGACCTGCTTCTTCCCGTGCTGCACGACTGGGTTCGCGTGAATGCGCTCGACGCGCTCGTTGTTGAGAACGCCTGGGCCATACCGATGCAACTGCCGTTGAGCGTGGCGCTTCGTCGCCTGGTCGAAGAGCTGGAGCTGCCGACCATCGGCCACCACCACGACTACTGGTGGGAGCGCGAACGATTCGCCGATTGTGTCGTGCCGGAGGTGCTCGCCGAATCCTTCCCGCCGGACCTGCCGTGGGTACGGCACGTCAGCATCAACAGCCTGGCGGCAGAACAGCTCCGGGCGCGGCGTGGGATCCGCTCGACAGTCATCCCCAATGTCTTCGACTTCGGCGAACGACGGCCGCGACGCTCACCCGCCGTGCGGCGTCGCCTCCGCGCCGAGCTGGGCATGGGCGATCGCGGGTTGTTGGTCGTCCAGCCCACGCGGGTCGTGCCACGCAAGGGCATCGAGCTGGCGATCGAAATGGTGGGGCGCCTGGGCGACCCCGATGCGGTCCTGCTCATCACCTCGCCCGCCGGGGATGAGGGTCTCGACTACCTCGTCCAGCTCGAGCGGCTGGCCGAACATCATCACGTGCGACTGGCCTACGCCGCAGACCGCTTCGCACCCGACGAAGACGGCAAGCCGATCCGCCCCGCGCACTCGCTGACCGATGCGTATCTCGCCGCTGACATCATCACCTACCCGAGCCTGTACGAAGGGTACGGCAACGCCCTGGTCGAGGCGCTCTACTACGGCGTGCCGGTCATGGTGAACCGCTACCCCGTCTATGTCAGCGACATCGCGCCGCTCGGCGTCCGCATGATCGAGATCGACGGCGCGATCACCGATGCGACCATCGACGAAGTCCGCGAGCTGCTCGCCAATCCTCGCAAGATCCGCGACAACGCTCGCCACAACTACCTGATCGGTCAGGAGCAGCTTTCATATGGCCTGCTCCGTCGCAGGATTCGGTCGCTCCTGCGCGGGCTGACGGGGTGGTAGCCGTCGACTGACACACCCCGCGGGCCGTTGAGGACTACGCCGTGAGCGCGTACACGCGTTCGCGGACTTCTTCCAGGTCGACCTCGGGCGTGGACGTGCCGCCGGTGATGCCGATCCGGGGCTTGCCCCGGAGCCAGCCGGCGTGCTCGGCGGCGAGCTCATCCGCATCGGCGACGTGAACCGTGTCCGGCAGGATCTCGCGGCATTTCACGGCCAGCTCCTTGGTGTTCGAGCTGTTCTTGCCGCCGACCACGATCATCGCGTCGACCTCCTTGGCCAGCACGACCGAGTCATCCTGGCGGGTCAGCGTGACCGGGCAGACAGTGTTGATGACGCGCAGGTCGTGTGCTCGACGCAGGCAGAACGCGGCGAACTCCTCGAGCTTGATCGGCAAAATGGTGCTCTGTGACAGGACGCCGATCTTCTTCGTGCGCGGGACGCGCTCCCAGGTGGATCGGTCCATGTCGTCCACGACGACGTGCTTCTCGCCAGCATAGGAGCGCACGCCCTTGACCTCGGGATGGTCCTCGTGGCCGATGATGCAGACGGTGTAACCGGCCTCGGCCAGGTCGCGGGCCGCCTTCTGTGACTGGAGCACCCAGGTGCAGGTGGCATCGATGACCTCGAGGCTCTCCTTGCCCTTGACCTGCTCGAACTCGCCCTTCGGCACACCATGGGCGCGGATGACGAGGGTGCCGCCCTCGACCTGGTCGGCAAGATCGGCGGTGCGAATGCCGCGATCACTCAGGTCGGCCTTGATGCCGGGGTTATGCACGAGCTGGCCGAGGGTAGTGACCTCCTTGCCCTCGGTGCGCGCGTGCTTCGCCTTATCGATCGCCAGCCGGACGCCGTAGCAGAAGCCGGCGCGCTCGGCGATGCGAACGTCGGGTCGTGTTGCCGTTGTCATTGCATTCATTCTAGTAAGAGATACAGATCATAGCCGCAGTCCGCTGAGGTGGCCGGCCGCTGCTGTCAGTGAATATATCGTTAGTGATATACCGACGCCCACGTTCACCCTGCCCCCGTGTAGTCGGCAGTTCGAGCGCCGTTCAGCTCACGGGTCGCTGATTCGGTGGCAACAGGGCGGCAATCTCGGCTGCAATCCGCGCCGTGCCCTCCTCCAACGCCTGACGATCCAGTCGGCCATCCGGCTGGTGTGGAAGCGTGAACGATTCCCCGATCCGGAATCTGACCTTCGACCGACGCGGGATCCGACCGCCCGAGAAGATCCGATGCGTCCCGGCGATCCCAACGGGCAGAATCGGAACCCCGGCGCGGATGGCGAGGAGAGCGGCGCCGGGCTTGATGCTGCGCATGCGGCCGTCGCGGGAGCGCGTCCCCTCGGGAAAGACCCCGACCGGCTTTCCAGCCGCCCAGAGAGCGAACGCCTGGCGCTGGGCCGCGCGGTTGCTCTCGCCGCGCCGCACGAAGAAGACTCCCGAGCGATCGGCCAACCACCCGATGATCGGCCAATGCTGCATCTCCTCCTTGGCCATGAAGTAGATGACACGCTTGACCTGGTAACCGGTCGCCCAGCCGAGCAGCGGCGGATCAAACTGCGAGCAATGGTTGGCCACCAGCAGGAATGGTCCGCTGCGCGGGATGCGCTCGGCGCCCTCGATGCGAGCACCGCCAAGGAACCAGATGATGATCGCCCCCACCAATGCTCCCGGCATGAAGACCCAGGTTGCCTTCAATCCCCCACCTCCAGGCGAGCAACAATGGCCTCAACACATGCCTCGACGTCGAGGACGCCGGTGTCGAGCACCAGCGCGCCGTCGGGGATGCGGAGCGGCGCGATGGACCGACCTGAGTCGGCGGCGTCGCGTTCCAGGATCTCTGCCAGGTAGGACTCGTAACGTTCAAGTGCGCCCATCTCGGCCGCTCGCCGTGCGGCACGCACCTCGGCACCAGCGGTGAGGTACACCTTGAGTGTTGCGTCCGGCAGGATGACGGTGCCGATATCGCGACCGACCATGACCGAGTCGCCACGCTCGGCGGCCTCGCGCTGCACCGGGAGCATGGCGTCACGAACCGCGGCATGGCGGCTGACCGCGCTGACCTGCTGATCGACCCGTGGTTGGCGCACATCGATCGTGACGTCGCGCCCGTCGAGCAGCACGGTCTCGAGCCGATCGACATGCTCCGGCAGTGCCCGCTCGACCTCGATCCGGCACTGCCCCACCGAGCGACCGAGCGCCGCTCCGTCGTTCACGTCGATTCCCCGCTCGATCGCGGCCAGCGTAAGTGCCCGATACATGAGCCCAGTGTCGACGAACGTGGCATCAATGCGTTGCGCGAGCGCGTATCCGACCGTGCTCTTACCGGCCCCAGAAGGACCGTCAATCGCAATACGGCGAGTCATCGCCGCGCGGACCCCATGAGGGCGGCGACCTCGGCGGGCCGAAGCCGTCTCGACTGACCCTCCCGCAACCCGGCCAGGGTGAGCGCACCGACGCGAGTTCGGACAAGGCGCTCGACGCGCAGGTCAATCGCTGCGAACAGACGCCGAACCTCGCGCTTCCGACCCTCCCCGATCCGGACCCGCAGCCAGGCGCCCGTCTCGACGCGCTCGCGATTCACCTCGGGCGGCGGCGGCAGGTAGTTCGCCGAGTCGAGCTTCGCCCGTCCATCCTCGAGCTCGACCCCGTTCAACAGGCGTTGAAGCATCTGCCGGGTCGGAGCCGGCGCCACGAGCGCCGCGTATTCGCGCTCATTGCCATAGCGCGGATGCAGCACCCGGTTGGCCCACTCGCCATCATTGGTGAGCAGCATCAGACCTTCAGACTCGACGTCCAGGCGCCCGGCAGGCCACAGCCGCTGACCGCCCGCATCGACAAGGGCCACCACGGAGCGCCGCCCACGTTCGTCGCGCGCCGACGACAGGTAGCCGCGTGGCTTGTGAATGGCGAGATGGACCGATGCGGCGGCCGCCGCCAGGGGGCGCCCATCGACCTCAATTCGGTCGCGGGCAGGATCGGCCGATGCGCCGAGTTCCGCGCGGACGCCGTTGACGCTGACCCGGCCATCGGCGATGAGTTGCTCCGCCTTGCGCCGCGACGCGAGCCCCGCCCGTGCGATGAGCTTCTGGAGGCGCTCACTCGCCATCGGATGCGGTGGTCAATGCCGTGAGCTGAGCGGCATCGGTGGAAAGCGGCGGCAGGTCATCGGTCGAGGTCAGTCCGAAGCGTTCCAGGAAGGTGAACGTCGTACCGAACAGGGTCGGCCTACCGGGCGTGTCGCGGCGACCGACCTCCACCACCAGTCGCCGATGCAGCAGCGAACGGATCACGTAGTCGGAATCGACGCCTCGCACGCGCTCGACGTCACCGCGCGTGCACGGCTGCCGGTAGGCGATCACCGCGAGCGCCTCCAACGCGGCCGGCGACAACCGGGCTTCTTCTCGGGCTGCATATGCCGCCAACTGCGCACCGACTTCCGGGGCGGTCACCAGCTGCCACGCATCGTCGTGGCGCTGAACACGGATGCCGCGCTCGTCCTCGATCAGCCGCTCGGCGAGGTCGGCCAATGCGGCCTCGGCCTGAAGACGCGGGATGCCGGCCAGCTCTGCCAGCTCGGCCGTCGAGAGGGGCCGTTCGGCAATGAACAGGAGCGCCTCGAAGTGCACATCGAGCTCGGGCGGACGGGCGTCATCGGTCACGAGGTGGTTTCCGGCATCGTTTCGATGATGATCGGCCCAAAGATGTCGTCCTGCTCGGCGCGCACCTGGCGGCGACGGACCAGCTCGAGGGTGGCGAGGAAGGTGACGGCGGCCTCAGTCCTCGAATGGCAGCGGGCGAGGATGGTCTGGAGCACCACGCGCCCGCCGCCCGAGAGGGCATGCCGCAACACGGCGATCTGCTGGCCGATGGTGATCTCGCGCGGCACGACCTCGGGCGGAGCAGCCACCGGCTCCGGGATCGCCGCGAGGCGCTCGAGCGCCACCACGAGCACGCCGACCGGCATGGGACTCACCGGCAGCTCAGGCAGGTCGGCCTCACGCGGCTCGCGATGCATGACCGGAACGGTCCCGTCGCGCACACCGAGCGCAATGGACGCGTTACGCATCACGCGATACTCGATCAGCCGGCGTCGCAGCTCCTCCTCGTCGGGCTCGTCGGAACCGTCCGGGAGCGGCGGCAGCGGCTCCGATGGCAGGAGTCGCTTCGACTTAAGGTAGATGAGCTGCGCGGCCGTGGACACGAACTCCGACAGGTTGGCCGCGTCCACGGCGTGGCGGGCGAGGTGCTCGACATACGCATCGGCAACGTCGGCCAGCGGGACTGTCAGGATGTCCAACTGGCGCGACTCGATGAGATGCAGCAGCAGCTGGAGCGGGCCTTCGAATGCCGGCAGCGCCAGCGTGAACTCGTCATCTCCAACGGCAAGCGGCACGGCCGCATCGACTTCAACCGGGATGGATCTGCGGGCTTCAGCTTCGGTCATCGGCGACCTTCAACGCTCGCATCAACTGCTCGTCGATAGGGCCGGCCTCACCGCGGATGAATGCCCCGGCGCGGGGGCTGCATCCGGCGCGCTCGGCAAGGTCCGCGGACATCGGCTCATGGTGAAGGTAGAGGTGAAATGGGTGGCGCCATGATCTTGCGTCGGCGTGTGCCAGGCGGCGAAGCAACCGCGGCGCGAAATTCTCCAGCAGGACGCCAGAGACCCGATGCACCAGGCGCATGCGGTGGCCCTTGGCCGCGTCGTGCAGCAGGGCCGCGGCGATGAGATCGGGGTCGTCATGCCCGGCCGCCACCAGCCTGCCCGTCACGTCCAGCGCGTGGCGACGATCCGCCACCGGCATCGACTCGAAAAGGGCCGCGGCCGTGCCGGAAAGCGCGCGACGCACGAATGCCTCCTCCCAGGGATCCACGCGAGCCCGAACATGGGCCACGAACTGCGCGACCCTATGCACCGGTCAGGACCCCGGTCAGGCTGCCCACGGCACTGAACATGACGCGCAGCGGGCTGCCCGGCATGAACACCAGCAGGAGCAGCACGATGACGCCGTACTGCGCGTAGCGCTGAACGGTGAACGCCGTGCGTGGCGGCAGGAATGCAAGCAGCACGTTGTAGCCGTCGAGGGGCGGGATCGGCAGGAGGTTGAAGATCGCCAGCAGCAGGTTGTACAGGACGATCCAGAAGGCGAGGTCGAGCCCGAAACCATCGACGCCGCTCATCTCGAGCACCCGGTAGATCACCGCGCCGGCCACCGCGACGATCACGTTGGCGGCCGGACCACCGGCGGCCACCATGGCCATGCCGATGCGACCCGGTCGCAGGGCGTAGACGTTCACCGGAACCGGCCGGCCCCATCCGAACCCGGCTACCACGAACACGAGCGCACCGATTGGATCGATATGCGCGACGGGATTCAGCGTGACGCGCCCGAGCGCGCGAGGCCGATGGTCGCCCAACTGATCCGCGATGAACGCGTGGCTGAACTCGTGAAATGTGATTCCCACCACCAGCGCCACGACGATCCCCACGATCTGGGCCAGTGTCAGGTCGAAGAAAAGCACGGAACTGAACTCAGCCGAGGCGCGGAAGCAGGGCGTCGAGCAGGGTCACCAGCCGCTCCGCGCCGATACGCCCCATTTCGATGACCTCTTCGTGCGTGGCGCCGGCCTCGACATCGTCGGTGGCCTTGTTGGTGATGAGGCTGAATCCGAGGACCCGGACCCCAGCGTGACGGGCCACGATGACCTCGTGGGCTGTGCTCATGCCCACCGCGTCGGCGCCAAGTCCGCGCAGCATCCGCATCTCGGCGCGCGTCTCGTACGATGGGCCAGACAGCATCACGTACACGCCCTGGCGCAGCGCCACGCCGCTGCGGTCGGCAGCCCCCAGGGCCGCCGTGCGGAGTGCCGGATCGTACGCATCCGTCATGGGTGGAAAGCGCGGGCCGAATCGGTCGAGGTTCGGGCCAAACAATGGATTGTCGCCCGACAGGTTGAGGTGGTCGGTGATGAGCATCACGTCGCCCGGATCGAAGGCCGGGTTCAAGCCGCCGGCCGCATTTGTCAGGACCAGCAGCTCGGGACCGAAGGCAAGCACGGCGCGCAGCAGAATGGTCGCCTCCCGATGCGAGTACCCCTCATATGGATGCGCGCGGCCGGACAGGATGATCGAGGGTGTGCCTCGGATCGTCCCGGCCACCAGCTCACCCGCGTGCCCCTCGACGGCGGCGCCGGGGATGTTCGGCAGATCGCCGTAGCTGATGACGACCCGTGGCTCGGCATCGAGCAGCTCGACGACTGCCCCCAGCCCGGATCCGAGGACGGCCACGAAGCGTGGCTGACCGAGCGTGGGCTCAGCGGCCAGGTGCTCGCGGATGGCGTCGGTCGTCTCCGCGATCCGGCGATCGAGCTCCAACTACATCCGCTCCAAGAGGTCACGCTTCTTGGCCTCGTATTCCTCGGGCGTGATGAGGCCCTTGTCACGCAGGCCGGCCAGTCGCTCGAGGGTCGTGCCGAGCTCATCGGCGGCCGAACGAGGCTCGGGCATGGGAGGAGGTGGAGGCACGGGCGCCGGCGTCGGCTCGGCCGACTCGTCATGAATGGCGACGCGGTCGGAGCCCGCCCGTGGCGGCATCGGCTCAGCGCGCTGCATCTGCGGCTGATCACCCTGGCGCTGATAGCGCGGCTGGGCGAGATCCGGGCGCTCGAGCATTTCCTTTTGATTCAGCATCGACTTCTTGAAGTCGATCGGGTCGGCGATCATCGGGAAGTCGGCAATGTTGGAGCCGCCGACCTCTTCAGCGGCCGTCAGGATATCGAGCGTGCCATAGCCAAAGATACGGCCGAAGACACTCTGATCCAGGCGTGCGTCGTTGATCTTCTCGAGGTTCGAGTCGGACATGCTCTTGTTCAGCACACCCTCGGCGCGGATGACGCGTCGAGTGGTGATCAGCCATTCCTGGCTGCGCCAGTCCCAGAGCACGAAGCCGATGTAACCGATGGCTACCAGGAGTGCGGCCACCGCGATCAACGTCACGATCCCGTCAAGCGTCTCGTTCACGAACTGCTCTGTGCCTGAGAAGAGAAATATGACGGCCGCCAGCGCGCCGATCACCAGCAGGATCCACAGCCAGGTGCGCGCTATGATCGCGAGCCAGTGCTGACGGCTCTCGTAGACGACTTCCTCGCCACGGCTGAGAAGGTTGCGGGCGTAGCTCATCGGTATGGCGCTCCCGTCGGTTGCTTCAGGCTCTCGGATGCGCTCTCGCGTACACCTCGCGGACACGCTCGCCGGTCAGGTGGGTGTAGAGCTGGGTGGTGCTGATGCTAGCATGGCCGAGCAGGGTCTGGACCACGCGCAGATCGGCCCCACCCTCCAATAGATGAGTGGCGAAGCTGTGCCGAAACGTGTGTGGCGAAACACGTTCGGTCACACCCGCCACCTCGGCCCAGCGCTTCACCAGGCTCCAGACAGATTCCCGGCTCAACCGCCGCCCTCGGAGGCCGACGAAGACGGCGGCCGTCGGCTTCCCGGCCGTCCAGCTTTCTCGTGGGCCGATGCGGTACCGATGCAGGCGCTCGCGCGCCTCGTCCCCCATCGGCACGCGCCGCTCCTTGTTGCCCTTGCCGATCACCCGCACCTGCTGATTCGCCATGTCCACGCGGTCGGTATCGAGGCCCACGAG
>JACDHU010000097.1 GCA_013820865.1 Chloroflexota bacterium | reverse complement strand
CGGTGCGGGCGCGCGATGGCTGCGTGGCCTCGACATCGAGCTGGAGGAGTGGGAAGGACGCATGGCCCGCAGACCACAGATCCCCAGGCGCGATGACACCATCTACGCCAACCTCGTTGGAGCACTCGGGTGACGATGACGCGCGGTCTCGTCCTGCGTGCCCTGGCCGGGTTCTACACCATCGCCACCGAAGAAGGCGACCTGATCGAGGCCCGTCTGCGCGGCAAGATGAAGAAGGAGCGGCAGGCATCGGACCTCGCCGTCATCGGTGACCGCGTGGTGGTCGAGCGCTTGCCGGACGGGACCGGGGCGATCGCATCGGTCGAGCCGAGGGAGCGTCGCTTCAGCCGCCGCCAGCCCGGGCCGCGAGGATCGTGGCGCGAGGACGTCATGGTCGCCAATGCGGACCTCGTGGCCATCGTGTTCGCCTGCGATCGTCCGCCGCCGAACCCGCGGCTCATCGACCGCTTCCTGGTCGTGACCGAGTACAACGAAGTGCCTGCACTCATCGTCGCCAACAAGGTCGACCTCATCGGCGCCGATGCGGCGTTGGAACTCTTCGGTCCCTATGAGCGGATCGGCTACGACGTCGTCTACACCGCGGCGAAGGGCGGCATCGGCCTGGAAGATCTGCGCGAAAGGTTGGCCGGCAAGCTGTCGATCGTGACGGGGCCGTCAGGGGTCGGGAAGTCGACGCTGCTGAACGCGCTCCAGCCTGGCCTCCAGCTCGCGACGGGCGACGTGTCCGAGGTGGAGAGCGGGAAGGGAAAGCACACGACCACCCACGCCGAGCTGCACCCGCTCGTCGGGGACGCCGGCGGATATGTGGCCGATACGCCCGGCATCCGCCAGCTGGGACTGTGGCAGATCCCCGCGACCGAGCTGGCCTGGTGCTTCCCCGAGTTCCGCGAGCACCTGGGCGCGTGCGCGTTCAACGATTGCTCGCACCTTCATGAGCCGCGCTGCGGGCTGCGCGCCGCGGTCGAGACCGGTGTCGTCAGCGCCCAGCGGTATGACTCGTACCGGCGCCTGCTGACCGGCGATCTCGCGGGCTGACGGTGGCGATCCCTACGGAGCTGCACCACGTCCGGGGGTTCGGAGTCGACACCTTCATCATCGCCGCGCCCGGGCGGCCGCTGACCCTCATCGACGCCGGCATGCCCTGGTCACCCTGGCCGATCCGGCGACGCATCCGTTCCATCGGCCGTCGCCCTGAGGAGATCGAGCGAATCATCTGCACGCATGGCCATCCGGATCACATCGGTGGCATCCCACGGCTGATTCGCGGTCGAACGGACGTTTCGATCCTGATGCATCCGACGGACATCGCCGGGCTGGCGGTTGGTCTGCGCCATGCGCTGCGCAGGACCGATGACGGCGTCGCGCGGCGCAGCCGCCTGCTCGACTACTTCACGCGGACGCCCGCCAGCCTGGAACCGATCCGGGACGGCGACCTCCTCCCGGTGCTCGGCGGCCTGCGGGTGATTCACACCCCCGGCCACACGCCGGGCAGCGTCTGCCTGTACGCCGAGCGGCATCGGCTGCTGTTCACCGGCGACGTGCTCCAGGTGATTCGTGGACGGCTCACGTACGCGAACGCCTTCTTCAGCCACGACATCGGTCAGGCGCGCGCAACGCTGAGCCGCCTGGCTGAGCTGGACGTCGAGACCATCGCCCTGGCCCACTACCCGCCCTGGCGCGAGAATGCCAACGACGCGCTCCGCGCACTCGCTACTGGCTGAGTGCGCCGCGATACAGGTCGAGCAGGCGCGTGCTGAGGCCGGGGCCGGCGCTGACGAGCTCCATGAACTCATTGGCTTCTAGGACCATGAGGGTGCCGTCGGCGTGCGCGGTCACCGTGGCGGTGCGTGGCGAGTTGCGAAGGAGACCGATCTCGCCGAACACGTCGCCGTGTGCCAGCTCGGCAACCAACCCATCCTCCGTGGCCTTCGTGACGTGCACGGATCCTTCGGCGATCAGGTAGAAGCGGTCGGCGACGTCGCCCTCGCGAATGATCACTTCGCCAGCCTGCATCGGTCGCGGCTTCATCTGGCGCGCCGCAGTCTCGAGGCGCGCGACCGGGAGTCCAGCGAAGACCGGGTGCTCGAGCAGGTGGAGCCGGACCGGATCCGGCGCCTCGGTGACAGGGCCGCCTGCCGACAGGACCAGCGCACCGGTAACACCTGCGCCGCAGATCACGGCGCAGCCGATGAGGACCGGGACGACGCCGACGGTATCGGCCAGGAGCGGCACGAACAGAGAGCCGCCTGCGTAGAGAATGGCCGACGACGTCTGGAGCAGGCCCATCGCCCGACCGCGCAGCTCATCCGGGACCAGGCGCTGGATGAGGGTCGTGTTGACGACGTCGAGGAGCAGGAGACCACCAACCGCAAGACCGATGGCCAGCATCGCAATCACGAGGTTATCCGCCAGGGCAAGCCAGACCAGACCGATGCCTCCGGCGAGACCACCCACCAGCAGTGGCACCCTCAGGCGCCGTGCGAGCAATGCCCCTCCGGCGATCCCGGCCACCACGCCACCCACGCCGGTCGCGGCATTGAGATAGCCCGTGCCCGCCTCACCGGCGCCGAGGACGTCCAACGCCAGCAGCACGGTGAGGACACCAATCCCGCCGCCGACGATGCTCGAGGCCGAATCCAGCACGAACGGTCCCGCCAACGGGCGGATCAGGTCGCGCCAGCCTACCGCGACCTTCGGTTCCTCCTCGTCGGACTGGGCTGCGGGCGCGGGGGCGGCGCGCCGTGGCACCGGCAGACGCCACAGCACAACCGCCACCACGGCGAATGTCATGGCGTTGATCAGAAACGCGATGGCCAGGTTTCCCGTGGCCAAGATGATTCCGGCCAGCGCCGGGCCGATGATGAACGCCACGTTGTCCAGCGTGGCCCAGGCGCTGTTGGCCGGCCCGAGGTCGTCCTCCTCCACGAGCGTGGGCAGGAGCGATGCGATGGCCGGCCCGAAGAAGGTGGAGAAGGACGCGGCGAGGATCGAGAGCGCCACGATCACGAGCGTCGGCGCGCCCACGAGGACCGCCGCCACCAGGCACAGCATGATGACGCCGCGCGCGACATCGGTGACGAGCAGCACCATGCGCCGGTCGTAGCGGTCCGCAACGATGCCGGCCGGAACCGAGAGGAGCACATACGGGATGATCCGCGCGGCACCAACGATGCCCAGCAGCACCGCCGAGCCGCTGTCGGCGTACACGACCACCAGGATGGCGACGAGGTAGAGCCAATCGCCGATGCCGCTGATGAACTCGCCGGCGAGGAGCCGCGCGAGCGCCCGATTTCGCCGGAAGAGCTCGATGTAGGTACGCAGCAGGCTCATTGCGCGGCCACCGCGCGACGGCGCCACGGATGACGCCGGCCCGGATTGTCGGCCACGCTGGCCAGGATGGCCTTGACCTCGAACGGGCTGAGCCCAGGGTGTTTCGACAGGATCAGCGCCACCAGGCCGGCCACGTGCGGCGCCGCGAAGCTGTTGCCGGTCGCCACGGTGGATCCCCCGTCCTTCCAGGCGATCGGCACATCAACGCCCCAGGCGCCGAACTCGACCGGTGGCGTCGGGTTGTAGTAGAGCCGCCAGGGATCGGGTTCGCCGTGAGCCGCCACCGAAAAGACCGATGAAAACAGCGACGGATAGCTCGGTGCGGGAACATTGTTGGCGGCACTGATCAGCGCCGTCGACTGGAAGTAGGCGCGGTCCGCCAGGTCGTGAAAGACCGGGTACAGCGACTCGCTTTTCGACGACAGGCTCAGATTGCAGACCTCGAGCCGCTGCTCGATCGCCCATTCCAGGCCGGCGGCGAAGGCCGTCCCCTTGCCGCGCAGGTCGGCGCCGAGAACGCGGATCGACACGATCTCGACCTCGGGCGCGAGCGACAGGATGATCGCGCCGCAAGCCGTGCCATGTCCGTACAGGTCGCGTAGCTCGTCGGGGACGACGCGCGGACCGTCATCGGTCATCTCAACCGTGACGTTCTCGACGACCCGGCCGTGGAGCTGCGGATGATCGTTCTCAAGGCCCGAGTCAATGATCCCGACACGGACACCCGCACCCGTCGAGCCACCCCAGGCCCAATCTCGCGTGACGCCGCGCAGGCGCAGGCTACGCCGCAGGCCGCGACGGGGATCGGCGAACACCTCGGACCAGGCCGGAAGGTACGGCTCGCTCACCTCAGCGCTCGCGGGCGCTGCGAGCGTGCTGCGTGCGCGGCCACCACCTCCAGGATGTCGGCAACCAGCGTGGTCTCAGAGTCACTGAGCCCCCGGAGTCGTGCAACCTGGTCGACCAGTCGCCAGAATGGCGTTTCTTCCTCGTCGTCGAGCCCGGCGGTCATCCGGCTCACGAGCTCTTCGACGCCGGACTCCGCGAGCGCCGGGTCCAGCCCCGTGAGGACGGAGCGGAGCAGCCTTGCCGTATCGCGTTGCACGCGAGCCGCGGCGATCGCCACCGTCGCCTGGCCGGCAAAGACGGCGAGCAGCTCCATGTCGCGCAGCGAGAAGGTCGGTGAGCCGCGCTTGTCGAGGACCTGAAGAACGCCCGCGGTGCCGTGTTCATCGAGCAGTGGGGCCGCGGCGATGGAACGCGGCACGTAGCCTGTCTGCTCGGCGGCATCGCGATTGAAGCGCGGGTCGGTGGCCACGTCGGACAGCGCCAGCGCCTGGCCGGTGGAATAGACATACCCGGCGATTCCCTGCGTCGGAGGGACCGTCAGTCCGACAGCGCCGGCTCCCTTCTCGCCGGCGGCTACGCGGAACTCGAGCCGATCCGGATCGGACTCGAAGAGAGCGATCGAAGCTGCCTCCGCGTCGAAAAGGCGGACCGTGGCTTCGACAATGCTCTGGAGGAGCCTCGTCTCCACGTCCCCCTGAACGCGCCGGGCAACCGACGAACGCCGCGCCGCCGCAACGAGTGCGGACAGCGCGGCATCCGGGGCTTCATCCGCCATCGCGGCGGGATCTACCTGGCAGACCTAAGGCAGACCTAAGCGAGGCGACCTGCGTGACCCTCGGTGTCGTCGTCATCGGTGGCCTGCAGTCGACCTGCGTGACCCTCGGTGTCCTCGTCATCGGTGGCCTGCAGTCGCCCTGCGTGACCCTCGGTGTCCTCGTCATCGGTGGCCTGCAGTCGACGGCCGTGACCCTCGGTGTCCTCGTCCTGCCTGATGTCGTCGTTCATGATGTGACCCTCCACTGAATCTTCATCGGTCCATGCCTCTCCGCCCAACGAACCTGGGCGAGAGAACCCTTCCATCGGCGGCTTCCGCCGGTAGTTATCCACGATGATCTCCTTATGAGCTGGCAGCGTGGACTGCGTTGATCGGATTCTAGGTCCGTCGCTTCCCTTCCCGAAGCGGTCGGACGACATCGAGGCTGTCGAATACGCGACAGTTCATCGGGCGGCGTGGAGCTCCAGCTGCGCCAGGTCGTTGATGACCAGCGTTTCCCGCTCGATGCTGACCAGCCGATCCTCCACCAGACCGCTGAGCAGCTTGTTCACGCTCTGGCGGGTTCCGCCAATCATGGCCGCGAGATCGGATTGCGTGAACGGCCAGTCGAGCTCGACCCTGCCGTGTGCCCCGGGGTCGGCCTCGCGTGCCAGTCGGACCAGGCGCATCGATAGCCGCCCGGCAAGATCGAGGAAATGGAGCTCCTCTACGTGACCGGTCAGACGCCGTAGCTCCTGGGCCAGGCCATGAAGCAGCGCCTGCACGAGCCGCGAATCTTCGCCCAACAGGCGAATGAACTCGTCTCGAGGGAGGGTCAGCGTCTCGGTCTGCTCGAGTGCTGTCGCGGTCGTCGATCGCGGGGAGCTGTCCAGGAGGGCGAGCTCGCCGAAAAAGTCACCGGGCTTGAGGCTGGCGATGATTGCCTCGTCGCCGTCCGCGGACGGGAGCAAGATCTTCACGCCCCCGCTGGCCACGACCTGGAGCGAATCGCCGATGTCACCCTGGTGAAAGATCACCTCGTTGCGCCGGAATCGACGCCGGCGCATCAGTCCGGCAAGCGCAACGAGGCCATCCTGGCCAACATGCGCAAAGAGCGCGCAACGTTGCAGGCTTTCCACCGCCAGGGATTGGTTGAGCACGTTGAGACCTTCATGACCGGGAACGGCAGCTTGACCACTCTGTCGCGCGTGGTTCGTCGCGTCAAGGGGTGTCGCCTCCCCGACGTGCAGACGGTCGGCGGCATGATCGCATCCCGACCGGGGAGGGCCGAACATGCCTTCACACGCACACCGAGTTCCACCAGCTCGAAGGAGAGTCCCATGATCGGCTCGAACCACCCGACACCCCAGAGGTTCACGCAGGTGTCAGGCGAGCGCCTCAGCCACGGTACCCGGATCCAGCTGATCTCCCGAGATCGCCACGACGACGCAATGCCGATCAACCACGAGGGTCTTCGGCGCATCACCGCCGCTCGCCTCGCCGCAGCCGGCCAGCCTTAACCGACCCTCGCTCGAAGGATTGCGGTACCCTCCACGCGTCTGACGGCGACCAACGGAGCGATGAGGGCGCGTGAATGGGCTGCACGCGGTGTGGCACCGAGAACCTACCTGGGGCGAAGTTCTGTTCCGAGTGCGCAGCGCCGCTCGCGCGCGTCTGTCCTTCGTGTGGCACACCGAATACGCCATCTGCC
>JACDHU010000388.1 GCA_013820865.1 Chloroflexota bacterium | reverse complement strand
AATCTGGCCTACGTGCAAACTGTCGAGCGCACCGGCGGCGCGTGCCGCGCCATCGCGATGCGCGACACCGACCTGGGCTGGACGAGCCACGTCCTGGTGCCGACCGGCTCACCCATCGGCCTTGACGGGCTGCGCGGGCGGCGGGTTGGCTTCGGCGACTCGGACTCGCCACAGGCCTGGATCCTGCCCGCATACGCCATGCGCCGACAGGGCCTTGACCCAGATGCGGATCTGATCGCCGAGCGCCTCGACATCGATATCGGCAAGCATGGCGACACCGGCGGCGCGGAGTTCGCCCAGCTCGAGCGGCTGCGCGCGGGCGAACTCGACGCGTCGGTCGTATCGGACCCGACCTGGCAGGCACTGCGCGAGGCGGGTAGCGCGGATGGTCTGGAGATCGCCTGGACCACCCCACCCTTCCATCACTGCAACTTCACCGCTTTGTCGGACGCATCTCACGACGACTTTCGACGCCTGCTCCTGACCATGGACGAGGGCGATCCGCAGATCGCGGAACCGATGCGCCTGGAGTACGTCCACCGCTGGGTCGAGGCCGACATCGCCGGCTACGCAGACCTCACCGAAGCCGTTCGCCGGGCCGGCATCGCTGGGGCGCCCTGACGGGACCCTGCGGGCGGCCTGAATGTCGATGAGACCCGTGCGCACGTCTCGGTTGACCTTCGCCGGACTCCTTGTCGCAGCGATCGGTCTCGTCGCCTGCGAGCTAGCGGGTGACCCGGCCTTCGCTGACTTCGATGCACCCCGAATTGTGCATCTCATGCCTGATGGTCGAATCCTGGTAGCCGATCTCGGCAGTGGCGCAGATGACGGTCGTGTCGTGGCCGTTGACTTGGCTGACGGCAGCCAGGACGTGCTGCTCGATGACTTGCCGTCCACCGCGGACAGCGGCCAACGGTATGCGGATCTCGCCGGTCCGAGCGGCGCTGCCATGGCGCCGGACGGGACCGTCTGCGTCGTGATCGGCGACGCTGCCGGAGATGCCTATGGCACCGTACGATGTACTGACGGGCTGAGCGTCGACCTCGCGGAATTCGAACGCAGCGCCAACCCGGATGGCGATGAGATCGCGAGCAACCCCTACGACATCACCGCCGATGGCGACCGCGGCTGGTACGTCACCGACGCTGCCGCCAATGCCGTCCTGCACATCGAGCGCGGGGGCACGATTGAGGTGACGGCATCCTTTGGGAGCCTCGAACCCATCACCGGTGAGGCCACGGACGCCGTCCCAACCGGCATCCTGCTGCTCGGCGACGACCTGATCGTTGCGCTTTTCGGTGGAGCTGTCGTGCGGATCGCTCGGACGGGCGAGGTCGCTGTGCTCGGCGAGCTCCCCTCTCCCATTGCCCTGGCGGCGGACGAAGATGGAGCCATCCTCGTGCTCAGCCATCAGGACGGGGCGATCATTCGCCTGGCCGACGGGCATGAGCCGGAGACCATCGCGGCGGATCTTGATCGGCCAACCGGGCTGGCGCGACTGTCAGATGGACGGCTGATCGTCGCGGAGCAGGACGCCGGTCGCGTACGCATCGTCGGTGAGCATTGACGGGTGCGGCGTCACCCGCCACGCCTGCGCAGTGCCGAGGCGAAATGCCGTGACCGGGCTGTTCGGGATCGCTGCATCGCTGCTGGCTGGCATCGCGGCTATTGTCGCCAGCCAGGACTTCGACGCCGACATCGTCCCCTTCTTCGTGGCGCTCACCATCGCCGGTGGCGCCCATGCGTGGGCGACATCGTCTCCACTGGCGGGTGGACGCCGCGTCGTCGCGCTGGGCATCACCGCCGCTTGGATGGTGGCCGGAGTCTGGATCGGTGCCCTGTTGGGCATGTATCAGGCGACGTGTGCCTGTTCGCGGCCGCCGCCACCTGTCGAGCTGACCTACCTGGGGTTGCCAGCGACGGTATTCCACCTCATCGGTCTCTACGGCGGCTTGGTGCTCATCATCGCCGGGACACGGCTGGCGCATCGGCGTCGTGCCGAATCC
>JACDHU010000096.1 GCA_013820865.1 Chloroflexota bacterium | reverse complement strand
GGTTGTCCATGGTATTCGGCGTCGGTTGCGGCGCCTGAACGCGGGTCGCTGCTGTCGTAAACATGGCGTCCATGCTGGGCTCACGGGCATACATCAGTCAAGACGATCTTTTCAATGACATTCATCAGCGAGGCTGATATCATGCACGCATGAGCGAGCAGGACACCCTGCAGATGCCCCAGATCGAGGCGTTTCTCGCCGTCGCGCGCCGCGGATCGATCAGCGCGGCGGTCGAGGAGCTCGTCGTGAGCCAGCCGGCGGTCACCGCCCGGATCCAGGGGCTCGAGCGCGCGCTCCGGGTGGATCTCTTCGTACGGACGCGCAGCGGCAGCCGGCTGACCGAGGCTGGTCGCGCGTTCCTGCCACACGCCGAACGGACGATGACGGCAATCGCGGCTGGCCGTCGCGCCGTCGCCGACGTCCTGAGCGGATCCGGCGGGCGTCTCACCATTGGGGCGGCGCCCGCGGTCAGCACCTATGTCCTCCCGGCTGTGCTGCATCGGTTTCAGGCGGAGCACCCGTTGGTGCAGCTCTCCGTGCGCAGCGGGCACAGCGAGGAAGTGCTGGACATGGTCCTGCGCGAGGAGGTCGAGATCGGCCTCATGCGTCCCATCCAGCACGCGGAGACGACGATTCAGCCCCTGTACTCCGACGAGCTCGTCCTCGTCGTGCATCGCGGTCACGCGTTCGCGGCGCCGGGGCAGATCCGGATGGCGGACATGGCGACCGAGCATCTCATCTTGTTCGATCGGACGAGTTCGTACCACGAGCTGACCAGTTCCATCTTTCGCCAGGCGGGCATCGATCCGCGCGGCTACCTCGAGGTCGACAACATCGACGCCGCGAAGCGCATGGTCGAGCAGCGGCTCGGGATCGCCCTCCTGCCGCTGACGAGCGTGCAGGCCGAGATCGGTTCGGGCCGTCTGGCGCCGGTCACCATCGCCGACATGCCGCCGGTTCGCCGGCAGATCGTGGTCGTTCGCCGTCGCGACGTGGGGGAGCCCTCGACCATCGTCGGCGACTTCCTGCGCACGCTCGAGGCGCTTCGGCCCGGCCAGACCCGCGAGGCGCGCTTCCTCGCCTAGGAAACCAGGGCACTCACCAGCGCAACCATCCGGCAAGCGCAAAGAGCACCGTTGAACCGATGCGATCGCGCGCGGCGACAGCCGTGCGCCCAGTTGCCGCCCGACAGCGACCGCCACCAGGTTGGCGGCCACCATGTCCGCCGTGGCGCCGACCAACGTGACCCGAGCCGCACTAGAATCGGGTTCATGACGAGCGATCGCACAGACGCCATCGAGAACCTGCTCCGCGAGGATCGAACCTTCGAGCCCTCCGAAGAGTTCGTCGCGAACGCGAACCTCAGCGACGCGAGCATCTACGAGCGTGCAGCCACCGAAGAGGGATTCCGCGCGTTCTGGACCGAAGAGGGGAACGGGCTCGACTGGATTGAACCGTGGACGGACCTGTACGAGTGGACCGCCCCGTATGCGAAGTGGTTCATCGGCGGCAAGCTGAACGTCAGCGTCAACTGCCTCGACCGTCATGTCGCTGCCGGCTTGGGCGAGCGAGTCGCGTACTTCTGGGAGGGCGAGCCCGGTGAAACGCGCACGATCACGTACGCCGACCTGCTCGACGAGGTCTGCCAGCTCACCAATGCCCTCCGCGACCTCGGCGTGAAGAAGGGCGACAGGATCGCCATCTACATGCCGATGATCCCCGAGCTGCCGGTGGCCATGCTGGCCTGCGCCCGCATCGGCGCGCCACACAGCGTGGTCTTCGGCGGATTCTCTGCAGACGCTCTTGCCGACCGCATCGACGACGCGCAATGCACCGTCGTCATCACCGCCGACGGCGGGTACCGCAAGGGGGCCACGGTGCCATTGAAGAAGGCCGCGGACGAGGCCATCGGCAGGACCGCATCGGTCCAGCATTGCGTGGTGGTACAACGCACCGGCGACGAGGTGGCGTGGGATGACGCGCGCGACCACTGGTATCACGAGCTCATCAAAGATCAGCCGAGGATCGCTGACCCGGAGCCGATGGACTCCGAGGACCTCCTCTACCTGCTCTACACGAGTGGGACCACGGCGAAGCCGAAGGGCATCATGCACACGACCGGCGGGTACCTCGCGGGCGTGGCGACGACGCATCGGACCATCTTCGATCTCAAGCCGGAGACCGACGTCTACTGGTGCATGGCTGACATCGGCTGGGTGACCGGCCATTCGTACATCGTGTACGGGCCGCTCGCGAATGCGACGACCGGCGTCATCTACGAAGGCGCCATCGACTTCCCCGAGAAGGACCGATGGGCGAAGGTCGCGGCCAAGTATCGCGCCACCATCCTGTACACCGCTCCGACCGCCATTCGCGCGCTCATGAAGTACGGCGCCGATGCGTTCGCCGATGACGACCTGAGTTCGCTGCGCCTGCTGGGCAGCGTGGGCGAGCCGATCAATCCGGAGGCCTGGGCGTGGTACTGGAAGGAGATCGGCGGCGGTCGCTGTCCGGTGGTCGACACGTGGTGGCAGACCGAGACCGGCATGATCATGATCACGCCGCTGCCCGGGATCACGACGCTGAAGCCTGGGTCAGCTACCTTTCCGTTCCCCGGCGTCGTGGCGGACGTGGTGGACGAGGCGGGTTTCTCCGTGCCGCTGGGCGGTGGCGGTTATCTCGTGCTCGAGCGGCCGTGGCCGGCCATGCTGCGCGGCATCTACGGCGACCCCGAACGGTATGAATCCACCTATTGGTCGCGCTATCCCGGGCGCTATTTCCCCGGCGACGGCTGCAAGCGCGACGATGAGGGCTATTACTGGCTCCTCGGTCGCGTCGACGACGTGATGAACGTGTCCGGCCACCGGATCTCGACCACTGAGGTGGAGTCAGCGCTCGTGTCGCATCCCTCTGTGGCGGAAGCCGCGGTCGTCGGTCGCTCCGATCCGATCACCGGCCAGGCCATCTTCTGCTACGTCATCCTGCGCTCCGGCTTTGACGCGTCCGATGCGCTGGGAGCCGAGTTGCGCGGGCACGTGGCCGACATGATCGGCAAGTTCGCGCGGCCGAAGCAGATCCTGTTCACGCCGGACCTGCCGAAGACGCGCTCCGGCAAGATCATGCGGCGGCTTCTGCGGGACATCGCCGAGCAGCGTGACCTCGGCGACGTCACCACCCTCGCCGATTCGGGCGTGGTGAATGCCATCCGCGACCAGTCGGGCAGCGGCGAAGACTAGCTGTGCAGTCCGGCGTCCGTCGGGCTCGCCGGGTTGTGCCTACTAATGCCCGCCAGCGCTGCGTATGAACAACGCGGGCCCCCGCGGCGACTATTGCCGTGCACACGGTCATTAGCCGGCAGATGGAGCCCAGATCATGCTCCGTTACGCTTAGAGCCGGCAGTTCGCAGCTCACTTTTGCGTCTAATGCCCGCCACGACGGCATATGACCCTACGGAAGCCGGTAGAACATCCGCGCCGCTCCGGCGATCGGGGCTTGTGCCCGGGTGTACATTGATTCAGCTGTCCGCTTCGCGGATGATCGGAGGGACTCATGAGCCGGCGCGTCTCGGTCCTGGCGCTCCTTGCCACGCTGCTGCTGAGCGGCCTGGCTCCCGCTACCGTCGCGGCAGACAACCCCGCCCTTCCGCTGCCTGACACCATGGTCGCCGTGGGCGACTCCATCACCCAGGCCGCCAGCACCGGCGGCACGCTCGGCGCCGACTATCCGAACAACTCGTGGTCGACCGGCGGAAACAGCAACGTCAATAGCCATCTACTCCGCCTCCGCGCGGAAGGCGCGAACCCCACCGCGACGAACCTATCGGTGAGCGGGGCGAAAGTGGTCGACCTGAAAGCCCAGATGGAGTTGGCCGCTCCCCTCAGGCCGGATTACCTCACCGTGCTGATCGGCGGCAACGACCTCTGCACCGACACGGTTGGTAAGATGACGGACGCCACCCTCTTCGGCGACCAATTTGAGGCCGCCCTGGACGTCCTGTACGCCGGGTCGAGCGAAACCGCAATCTACGTAGTCAGCATCCCTGACGCGTACCAGCTATGGAGCCTCTTCAAGAGCAGCTACTGGGCGCGATTCATCTGGTCATCGGCCCAGATCTGCCAGTCGCTTCTTGCCAATCCGACCTCGAATCAGCAGGCCGATGTCGAACGCAGGGCGGAGGTTCGCGCGCGCAACATGGCGTACAACGCTGAGATGGCACAGGTGTGCGCCACCTACGAAGGGACCTGCCTGTACGACGGCGGTGCCGCGTTCAACACGCCCCTCGTCAAGAGCGACGTCTCAGGCGATTACTTCCATCCGTCGGTCGCCGGACAGGCCAAGCTGTCCGGGGTCAGCTGGAATGCCGGTTACTCCTGGAGCGTCGCGCCACCCGCCAACGTGGCGCCATTGGCCTCATTCACCTTCGCGTGCACGGATTTGACCTGCGCCTTCACCGATGGCTCGACGGATGGCGACGGCACGGTTGTCAGCCGTGCCTGGAACTTCGGCGATGGCACCGGCTCAACCGCCACGAACCCGTCGCACACCTACGCAGCCGGCACCTACACCGTCAACCTCACGGTGACCGATGATGACGGCGCGACCGGCAACACGAGCAAACAAGTGTCCGTGAGCGCGACGCCGACGAACAATCCGCCAACGGCCTCATTCACGTTCACCTGTGCGGGCCTGACCTGCAGCTTCACTGATGGCTCGAGCGACGTTGAAGGCATGATCGTCAGTCGATCCTGGAGCTTTGGCGATGGGGCCACTTCGACGGACACGAACCCGTCGCGCACCTACGCAGCCGGCGGCACTTACACGGTCAGCCTGACGGTGACCGATGACGACGGCGCGCCCGGGAGCACGAGCCAGTCGGTGACCGTGACCTCGGGGACGACGACGATCAGTCTCAGCGTGAATGCGTACAAGGTGAAGGGCTCTCAAATGGCAGATCTCACCTGGTCCGGGGCGAGCTCGACCAGCGTCGATCTTTACCGCAACGGAGTGTTGGTCGCGACGACCGCGAACGATGGCGCGCACACGGATGCGATCAATGGGAAGGGCGGCGGCTCGTACGTCTACCAGCTGTGCGAGGCCGGAACGACGAAATGCTCGGGTGAGGTCACCGCCTCCTACTGAACTGCCCGGAATGTTGGCGAAGTATGCATGGTCTTGCGCTCACCGCACGGATCTGGAGAGCGCGACGCCGATTGCCCGTAGCGTGGGCCGCTTTATGCACGTGCTGCACAAACGGGGCATCGCGGAGCGGCTGTGGAGCGCTGAGCGCAAGTTCTGAAAGTTTCAGCGCTGTGAGTCGTGGATTCGTGCGCTGAGCGCACATGGCCGCCGGCGGTCAGCCCGCGCCGGCCAGGCGTCGGGCCTGCGCGCCGAGGATCGGGTCGATGCGGCTCGCGACGCCAGTGATCGCTCTAGAATCGGGGCATGGCGCAGACCGCGACCGGCAGCGAGCCTACGGAGGCCGCAGCCGAATACCTGATGACGATCCGCTACATGCACGGCGAGGGGCAGCCGGTGATCGCCGCGCGCCTGGCGGAGCGACTCGGCGTCAGCGCGGCGACCGTGAGCGAGATGATCACGCGCCTCGTCCGCGAGGGACTGCTGGACGTGGACGCCGATACGCGCCAGCTCAACATGACGGATCACGGCCGCACGGCAGCTGAGCGAACCTTCCGCCGCCACGCGTTGTCCGAATGGCTGCTGACCGAAGTGATCGGCCTAGGCTGGGCGGAGGCCGATGAAGAGGCCCATCACCTCCAGCACGCGTTCAGCGACCGCGTCACCGACAAGATCGACGAGTTGCTCGGACAGCCACCGACCTGCCCGCACGGCAACCCGATACCGCGTGATGGGCACACGCCGGAGCGACCGGCCGGAGTCGCGCTGTCGGAAGCGCGAGCCGGTGATGACGTCACCATTCTGCGCGTCACCGAAGAGGCCGAGGAGGACGCGCGCCTGCTCACATTTCTTCAGGAGAATGGCGTGCGCCCGGGACACGTCTTCGAGGTCATCGACGTGGCCGAGCACATCGGCACCATGACCCTGTGTCGTGTCGCCGGCGGAGCCGATGACGGGCACGAGCTGACCATCGGTCTCGTGGCCGCTGCCAAGCTGAGGATGCTCCCCGGGCGCGCCGACCAGGCGCTGTTCCACCGCGTGCCGGAGCGGGCCCGCCTGGCTGCGACGCGCTGAATCGGTCTGCTAGGATTCGCCGCAGCATGGTCCGAGATCGAAGTCGTCGCAGCGTCATCGCCGCCATCGCCACCGTCGCGTGGCTGGCGTACATGGCCATCGGCTTGCCCCTCCTCGATGCGAATCTGCCCACCATTGGTGGCGAGGGCCCGGAGGGAACGGCGGCATTCATCGGCCTTGTGACGGGCGTCTTCACCGTCGGCCTAATCATGTGGGCCGCTTCCGACTGAGCGGCGGGTGGGCGTCGCGGCCCACGACCGGTTTGAGCGCTCGATAGACGCGTCGGGTAGCCTTCCTCGTCATGGTCGCTCGTTCCCGCTGGTTGCTGCCCGCCGCCTTTGTGCTGCTCGGTCTGATCTGGGGCTCGTCGTTCGCCTGGATCAAGATTGCCGTCGAGGAGATTCCGCCCGCGACCCTGGTCGCCTGGCGGATGACGCTCGGCGCCATCGCCATGCTCGGG
>JACDHU010000387.1 GCA_013820865.1 Chloroflexota bacterium | reverse complement strand
ATATATCAATAGTGATATAAAGGCTGACTGCAAACGCGACATCGGTCTGGTCCGAAGCGTTCGTCGGCCCGCAGAATGGGACCATCGGTGCATGGAAGCACCGCCGTGAGCACGTATAATCCGCTCGACTTCAACCACTCCGCCCAGGGGTCTCTCTATGGCTGCCACGAAGGTCCTGGTCGTTGATGACGACCTGAATATTCAGCGCGTCCTGGTCTTCACGCTCAAGCAGGAAGGCTTCGAGGTTCATGTTGCCTCCGACGGCCAGGCCGGGGTCGAAATGGCGGCGGCGATCCAGCCGGACCTCATCCTCATCGACGTGGCCATGCCGAAGCTGGATGGCTATGCCGCCACCCAGCAGATTCGCGCCGTCGAGCAGGGTCGTCGCGTCCCGATCATCATGCTCACCTCCGAGGCGGACGTGGAGCAGCGGGTCAAGGGCCTGCGCGCGGGCGCGGACGACGACATCGTCAAGCCGTTCCATCCGCTGGAGCTCATCGCTCGCATCAAGGCGCTGCTTTCGCGATCCGGGGGCGGGGCACAGCAGCGAAAGCCTGGAACCGAGGCACCCACGCTCGGACGCCTGTGCTGCTTCTACGGCGCCAAGGGCGGGGTAGGCACCACCACCATAGCCATCAACACGGCGATCGCGCTGGCCAGCCGCCTGAAGCGCAAGACAGCGCTGGTCGACGCGAATCTCCAGTTCGGCGACATGCGCGTCTTCCTCGACATGGGCCTCGATGCGCCCTCGATCGTGAACGCCATCTCCGAGGCCGATCTCGACTCCGATCTGCTCAAGAAGCTGATGACAACCCACCACGCCGGCATCGAGCTGCTGCTGGCGCCACCGAATCCCGAGACGGCCGATATCGTGGCCGAGCGCCAGCGGTCCGACCCCGGATCGCTGTCCCGCATCCTCAGCCTCGCGCGCAAGGCGTACGACTACACGATGATCGACATGGCCAAGACGATCGACGACTTCAATCTCCAGCTCTTTGACGAGGCCGATGTCATCTTCGTGGTGATGACTGCCGACCTGTCGTGCCTGAAGAACGTGCGTCTTGTGCTTGAGACCATGGACTCGCTGGGCTACGAGCGCGACAAGATCCAACTGGTCCTGAACCGATCCAACGCCTATACCGGCATCAACGTCGACAACGCGGAATCCGCGCTCGGTCGCAGGATCGACTACCAGGTCATCAACGAGTATCGCGGCGCGATCAGCGCCCTCAACTCGGGCGAGCCGTTCATGTCCTCTCGGCCCGATGGTCCCCTGGGTCAGAGCGTGTCGAAATTCGCGCGTGAGATCGACGCGGTGCTGGCCGGTGAGGCTGTCGCCGCCCGGTAAGTAGCGCGTAAGCGGCTGGTAAGTGGTCTCCGCGTAGGCTGGCGAAGCCGGTCGCCGCTGGTAAGCAGGGAGGCGAGCAGGCGGGCGGCCGGCACCCCCTCCACCAAACCCGATGTTTGCCTCCACGGAGGCATCGCCATGCTCGCGACGGCGCTCAGCGCAGCGATTGTCGGTGTCGACGGCGTTCCGGTTCGCGTCGAGGTCGATGTCTCATTCGGCCTCCCGGGCCTGACCATCGTCGGACTTGCCGGGAGCGCGGTGCTGGAGGCGCGTGAACGCGTGCGCGCGGCCATTCGCAACTCCGGCTTCGAGGTGCCGGCGCGACGGATCACGGTCAACCTGGCGCCTGCTGATCTGCCCAAGGAGGGGACGGGGCACGATCTCGCGATCGCGGTGGCCATGCTGGCCGCGTCCGATCAGCTCGACGCCACGCGGCTGTCGGGGACGGCGCTCATCGGTGAGTTGGCGCTTGACGGATCGCTGCGGCGGGTTCCGGGTGCCATTGCCCTTGTCTCCGCCGCCCAGCAGGCGGGCGCCTGCGACGTCATTGTGCCGCAGGACAACGGGTCGGAGAGCGCCGCCGTCGGTGGAATCGTCGTGCGGCCCACGCACAGCTTTTCCAGCGTCGTTCGGCACCTTGCGGGCGTGGAGGAGATCGCA
>JACDHU010000386.1 GCA_013820865.1 Chloroflexota bacterium | reverse complement strand
CGACCGGGTAGAGCTGATCGAGGGGGAGATACTCGACATGGCAGCGATCGGTAGTCGGCACGCTGGAACCGTCAACCGGTTCAACGCCCTTCTGGGTCACCGGCTGGGCGGTGAGATCATCGTGTCCGTGCAGAGTCCTCTCCATATCCGTGACGGTGTCGAACCCGAGCCGGACATCATGGTCCTGCGGGCGCGCGAGGATTTCTATACCGGTTCTCATCCGACTGCGGCCGATGTGCTGCTGCTCATCGAAGTTGCAGATACTTCGGTCGGTTTCGATCGCACGGAGAAGGCTGATCTCTATGCAAGCGCGGCCGTGGCCGAGTACTGGCTCGTGGACCTCGGTATGAAGCGTGTACTTGTGCACACTGGCCCGATGCCGGCCGGTTATGCCAGAGTCGAGACCAAGGATGTGGACGACAGCTGGACTGCCATCTCGCTGCCGCAGCTGACGGTCAGTGGCACGGACATCTTCGGCTGAATGACGGGAACTTCGTCCGCAGCCTGCACTACACCGGGGAGCGACAGCTTGGCTCGTTCATCTTGCTGAGGCTGACGTCGAGGAGGAGAGTATGGCCGTTCAGCACGCACGACATTTCCGCTTCACCGTGGAGCAATACCAGCGGTTGGCGCACGAAGGATACATCGCTCCCGATGCTCGGGTGGAACTGATCGACGGGGAGATCGTCGAGATGAGTCCGATCGGAGAGCGCCACAATGCTGTCGTGGATGGTATCACGGAGTTGCTCTTCGAGCGGCTAGGCGCAACGGTGAGCCTGCGTATCCAGGGCTCCGTCCGCCTGACCGAGGAGATCGCTCCGCATCCGGACATCTCAGTGATGCGCCGGCGGGAGGACCGTTACGCGAGCGGACTTCCACGCCCGAAGGATATACTCCTGATCATCGAGGTCGCCGACAGCTCGCTCGTCTTCGACCGCGACGAGAAGGCGCTCCGCTATGCACGCTACGGGATCGTCGAGTACTGGTTGGTGGACCTGACGCACAACGTGGTGCTGGTGCACACCGATCCCACCCCCGAGGGTTATCGGAGCATCGAGATCCGGCGCCGCGACGACAGCTGGAATCCCCGATCGCTGCCGTCGTTGACGGTGAGTGGCAAGGACATCTTCGGATAAATGGCAAAGGACTCCATTCGCATCGCTTCCGGGCAGGGCTTCTGGGGCGACCAGCTCGACGCCCCGAAGCAGCAGGTCGAGGGTGGGCCGATCGACTACCTGATGCTCGACTACCTGGCCGAGGTCACGATGTCGATCATGCAGAAGCAGCGCGCCCGCAACCCGCAGCTCGGCTACGCACGCGACTTCGTGCCGCTGATGGGCGAGATCTTCCCCGCGGTCGTCGAGCGCGACATCCGCGTGGTGGCGAACGCGGGCGGCGTGAACCCGGAGGGGTGCCGCGACGCGGTGCTCGAGGAGGCGCGCAGGGTGGGTCTCGCCGGCCGCGCGCGCATCGGCACCATCACCGGCGACGACATCCTGGAACGCCTCCCCGAGCTCCTGGAGCGCGGCGTCGAGCTGCGCAACATGGAGACGGACGAGCCGCTCTCCACCGTGCTCGACCGGGTGCAGAGCGCCAACGCCTACATCGGCGCGCGCCCCATCGTCGAGGCGCTGCGGCAGGACGCGCACGTCGTCATCACCGGCCGCTCGACCGACACCGCGCTCACCTACGCGCCGATGATCCACGCCTTCGGCTGGTCGTGGGACGACTACGACCGCATCGCCGCGGGGGTGGTCGCGGGCCATATCAACGAGTGCGGCGCGCAGGCCTCCGGCGGCAACTGCCTGGTCGACTGGCGCAACATCCCGAACCTGGCCAGCGTCGGCTACCCGATCATCGAGGCGTATCCCGACGGCTCCTTCCTGGTCACCAAGCACCAGGGCACCGGCGGCTGCGTTACGAATTACACGGTGAAGGAGCAGCTCGTCTACGAGATGGGCGATCCGCGCAGCTACATCACCCCCGACGCCGTCGCCGACTTCACCACCATCC
>JACDHU010000385.1 GCA_013820865.1 Chloroflexota bacterium | reverse complement strand
GATGGAGCGCGGATGGGCCACCGGCGAATGGTGGGACGGTGGTCGCCCGACACAGTTCGATACGCCGCGCCACCGTGCCTGGTTCGCGCGATATCTGCGCATGGCTGCCAGCCCGGCCATGGCTCAGGATCTGATCCGAATGAATGTGCGGCTCGACATCCGCGAGCTGCTGCCCCAGATCACCACGCCGACGCTGATCATCCACCGCACCGATGACACCTGGATCGAGGTCGGACACGCGAGGTATCTGGCCGCGCACATCCCGGCAGCCCGGTATGTCGAGCTGCCCGGAGCCGATCACCGCCCCTGGCTGGGTGACGTCGACGCCATCGTGGACGAGGTGGAGCGCTTCCTGGTCGGCCGCAAGCGGCGACCGCGACGACGCGTACTAACCGGGCCCGACGCCCTCAGCCGACGAGAACGGGAGGTCGCGGTGCTGACGGTGCGAGGCGAAACGGCGGGCGAGATTGGCAGCAGGTTGTCCATCAGCGAGCGCACGGTTGAGACGCACCTGGCCAGCATCTATACCAAGCTCGCCGTCAGGTCCAAGTCGGAGCTCATTCGGCGAGCATCCGAGTTCGGAGTCTGACCACAAAGACCCGTACAAGTACGGAAGTATCTTGGACTGGACCGCACGTACCGTCACCGTTGTCAAGCATTGAAGGAGAGCAACGGTATGACGCTGGCGGTCACCCCCAACCAGGTCACGTGGAGCAGCTGGCGCGAGGTCCCACGCGTGATCGCCGCGCCGGTGCACATCAGGCGCACTGCCACGATTGCCCTGCTCGTGGGCACGGTGTTCGTGGCCATGAATCAGCTCGAGATCATCCTGTCGGGCCAGGCCACGACCATCGTCTGGCTGAAAGTCGGGCTCACCTACCTCACGCCGCTGTGCGTCTCGAACCTGGGCATTCTATCGGCGACCCGCCGCCGGACCCATGAGGATGGGATGGTTGGCATCTGAGGGGGGCAGGACGACCATCGACCGGCGGCCTGGGGTGGTCCGTGGCACGGTCTGCCATCCTGAGAAGCTGCCGAACTTTCTCAGGGCGTCGCCGATGAACTGGAGGCGGTGGAAGCCCATCACCCGCACGGCGACCTTGAAGGGAGCTGATGCCCATCGACCTCGTTCCGCGTTCTTCATCCCATCCAGACTGGAAGCCAAGGAGTCCAAGATGACCATGACCACGACCGCGACCCGTAGCCGGGCCGAGGTGGAGACCGACATCAAGGAGACCCTCGGTCTCGTCCCGAGCTTCTTCTCGCGCATCCCGGACCAGTTCCTCGACCACGAGTGGTCGATGATGAAGGAGCTCGAGCTCGGCGAGACGCGCATTCCGAACAAGTACAAGGAACTCATCGGCGTAGCGGTGCACGGCGAAACGAAGTGCCGCTACTGCACGCTCTTCCACCAAGAGGCCGCCAAACTGTTCGGCGCGACCGATGAAGAGATCCAGGAGGCGGTCCACTTCGCGAAGTTCACCGTCGGTTGGAGCGTCTACCTCAACGGCATGCGCGAAGACTACGAACAGTTCTCGAGTGAGCTCCAGCAGATCAGCTCGTACATCCAATCGAAGAGCTAGCTCCGGTGAAGCTCGAACGGGTGCAGCCCACGGTCTATCGGCTGACACTGCACGCCTACGAGGCGGCGGCCCTCATGGCCGCCGCTCGTTTGGCGGCCGAGGGAACGCAGGAGTCGCTACCTGACGAGGCGGCCGAGCAGCTACGGCAGATCCTGGCCTCGTATGACCGAGCGCTGGCGGAACTCGGACGGAATGGAGCGGGACAGCCGGGTCTCGCGGGCTCCGGTTGAGCCGGCGACGCCAGCGCGCAGGTGCCGACCGCTCATGGCGATGGTGATGACAGCACCTCGAAGCAAGCAGCACGCGGACCGCGCGTCGGTCAAGCCGTCCGAGAGCTGCATGACGTCTCGGCCCGGTCGCGATCCTCGAAGATGTGGCCGCGCATCTGCCAGAAGCGCCATGAGGCGGAGACCAGCCGCATGGCCAGGTCCACC
>JACDHU010000384.1 GCA_013820865.1 Chloroflexota bacterium | reverse complement strand
GGCGGGCGTCGTGGAAACGAGCACCTGCCGGCGGTCTTCCCGACTTTCCCGGCGCACGGCGTAGCCGCTGTCGACCAGCCGATCAACCAGGCCGGACACTGTCGAGAGCGACACACCCAACTTGGCGCCGATCTCGGACATGGCCAACTCGCCGCCCGCCGCCACGAGCATCAGCAGCTTCATCTGCGCCATCGTGACGTTCGCTTCCAGCAGTTCGGGTGATCGCACGTTGGTCAGAAGCTGCAGCAGCCGCTCGTAGGCGGCCATCGTTTCGTCGAGCAACTTGCCATGGGGAACTTCGGCGGCGGGCAACGGAAGGTTCCTTCGGTACGACCGAACCATTCGGCGGCACCGAAGTATAGCGCCGTCGGATCGTACTGCGGTCAGGGCTCCGTGGAGACGCCCATGCCCTGGTGATCGCTGCCCAACGCCAAGTCGAGATCGCGCTCCGCCATCTTGTCCTTCACGTCAGCCGCCAACAGTTCGAGGTGCCCATCGATCGACGCGACGCGGTCGGCCGGCGCGACGGACCGGAGGTCCAGCAGCGCCGCTTTGAGGCGCCGCGTGGCCTGTGGCGATGCCGCTCCCGCGAGCCTGATTTCGTCGATCGCGAGGTGGAGGTAATCGTCCCAACTCATGAACGGCACGACCAACCTGATCTCACCGGCCGCGTCGCGGTATCGACCATCAGGAAACGGCCGACGCACGAGCTGTCGCAGAATGTCGTGCAGACGGTCTATGGCCTGGACGGCGGTCGTCGGATCCAGGAAGGGCGACTCCGACAACGACCGTTCCGCGATGTCCACCAGTAGCCGGACGCCATACGCCACGTCCTGGTCGAGTGTTCGCTCGAGCTTCAGGATCACCGACTGGTGCAGTCGGTCTTCATCCAGGCCCACTTGGTTGCCGCGCACGCGGAAGAGCGGTGCGCCCATCGGCACGAACTGACCCAGGGCTGGGACGAGCTCCAGTACGCAGCCGACCCGCCGGGCCTCCTCGACGAGATTTTCGTGGCCGATGACGGTGATGACCCCCGACTCCCTCGCCATGATCAGGTCCGGCGAGCCCGAGTCGGGCTGCGCTGCGGCGCCCTTGTCCGGGTAATGGCGGTCGATCAGCTTCCGCGTGTCCTTGCTGACAAGCTCGATCAGCGCCGACACGCGCAGGGCCTCGCCGATGTGGTGCACATAAATCACGAGGACGGCAATGCTCACCACGACCAGCACAAACGCGGTCAGGATCGCGACCCCCGGTACCTGCCCCGTCCCGTCGCCGTTGTTCGTTACCTCGCGGAGCGTGAGAATGGCGTGCACGAACGTGGCCACGAACAAGCCGATGGCGAACTGGCTCGGCTTGTCCTGCAAGATGCGTTGGACGATCCGTGGCGAAAACTGACCCATCGCCAACTGGACGACGACCATCGTGATAGTGAGTACGAGCGCCGTCAGGCTGACCATCGAGGCGGCGACGGTCGAAAGCATGGCCGTTGCGGCATCTGGACCGCCCACGATGCTGCTCGGAATTGCTTCGTACTCGAACGCGCGGTCGATGACGATGGTCGCGAAGGAAAGCGCTGCGCCGGCCATCACGCACAACACCGGCACGAACCACAGGCTGGACCTGACGCGGATCACCAACCGCTTGAGCGTCATAACCAGGCGTGCTCCGGATGCTCGCGCACCGGGTTCACCAAGCGGCGGTCCCACAGCCTCGGCAAATTCATTCGCGACAGGGTACGCCAACCGCCGCCGCGTCACGGCCTTGCCGGCCGATCAATGGTTCCGTTGGTGCGTAAACTGATGAGGTAACTCGTCCCCGTAGCTCAGTGGACCAGAGCGGCTGCCTTCTAAGCAGCGGGTCGCAGGTTCGAATCCTGCCGGGGACGCCACGCTGCTGAGGGACGAAGCGTGACCATTGGTGAGGCAACTGGCCGCGAAGGTGCCGCTCTGACCGAGTTGAGCCGTGCCTTCCAAGGCGAGCTGGTAACGGCAGGACATTCCGCCTACGACGAACAGCGCC
>JACDHU010000095.1 GCA_013820865.1 Chloroflexota bacterium | reverse complement strand
AAGACGGCAATCTGGCTCGCCGAGCAGGTGACGTGGTGAGCATCGAGATTCTGCGCCAGGTCGGACTGGCAACGGATCCGCTGGCCGGTCCGCTGGTGGCGTACGCCGCTCCTTCGATCGTCGACCCACGCGGCGATCGTTCAGGCGAGGTGCGCTCCGTCTTCAGGCTCGCATAGCCGAGTCACTGGCGCTACAACATGCCACGCACAAGGTCGGCCAGGCGGATGAAGATCGGCGCCAGGAGCAGGGCCGGCAGGAAACTGGCGACGCGCACCGCCTTGAGGTCGAGCAGGCGCAGCGCCACGCCCAGGAGGATCACGCCGCCGGCCGAGGTGATGGCGAGGACGGTGGTCGTGTCCATCACGTCGCGCAGCAGAAAGGCACCCCCGGCGATCCCGCCCTGCACGATGAGCACGGTGAGCGCCGACAGGGCCACCCCGACCCCGAGCGCCGCGGCGAAGGCGATGCTCGCCACGCCATCCAGCAGCGACTTGATGGCAAGCAGTGTGATGTCGCCGGTCAGTCCATTCTCGATCGATCCGAGAATGGTCAGCGGGCCGACACAGAAGACGATGCTGGCGGTGACGAACCCCTCCGCGATACGGCTCGGTTTCGCGCCACGGGCCAGACGGCGCTGGAACCACGCGCCGAGCGACTCGAGCCCATCGTGCAGGCGCAGCAGCTCACCGATCACCACCCCGCCAAGGATTGCCCCCAGCACGGCCAGCTCGTCGCCGGGCTGGGCGGCCGGATCGGTGAAGGCGCGCAGCCCCATGCTGACGCCGATGAGCGCGGTGAAGAAGGCCAGTCCGGTCGTCAGGCCCTCCTGCATGCGCGGCGGCATGCGCGCGCCGATCAACAGGCCAATGACCGTGCCGACCAGCACGGTCGCCACGTTCAGCAACGTGCCCGTCAGGAACATGGCGAGGTCGCGGCGGCATGCGTCATGCGGGTAGCCTACCTGCATGCTTCGCCACATCGGCTTCCTGACCATGATGGTCGTGCTGGCGGCATGCGCCGAGCCGGTGACATCGGCTTCGCAGGAGGAGGGACGAGTGCGCTACGTGGCGCTGGGAGACTCGTACACCATCGGCACCTCGGTGAGCGAGGCGGAGCGCTGGCCGAATCAGCTCGTGGGGCGCATCGGCGACCTCGAGCTGGTGGGCAATCCGGCGGTGAATGGCTATACCTCCGCCGATCTGATCGCCCAGGAGCTGCCGCAGCTCGACGATCTGAGGCCGGAACTGGTGAGCGTCCTCATCGGTGTGAATGACGTCGTCCAGGGCGTGCCGGATTCGCAGTACGCCGGCAACGTGGCGGTCATCCTCGAAGATCTGCTGACGAGCCTGCCGCCGGACCGCATCGTGTGCGTCGCGACGCCGGACTACACGCGGACGCCGCGCGGCGCGGACTTCGGTGATCCGGTGCAGCAGAGCGACGGCATCGTGCGCGTCAACGCCATCCTGCGCGAGGCTTGCGAGCAGCGCGCCATTCGTTTCGTGCCGGAGATCTTCGAGATCAGCCAGGCGGCGACGGAGGACCCGTCGCTGGTGGCTGACGACGGGCTGCACCCGAGCGGCCGACAGTACGAGCGCTGGGTCGACGTGGTCGCACCGGTCATCGAAGAACTGCTGGGGAACTGACCCCTGCTAGGATCGGTTGCGATGGATCCCAACCTCGACCAGGACCGACCGATGCGCGTGCGCATGGCACCCAGCCCGACCGGGCCGCTGCACCTTGGCACCGCACGCACGAGCCTCTACAACTTCCTGACCGCCCGCCATACCGGCGGGACCTACGTGCTGCGCATCGAGGACACCGATGCGGCGCGCAGCACGGTCGAGTTCGAACGCGACATCATCGACAACCTGCATTGGCTCGGCATCAGCTGGGACGAGGGGCCGCAGGTTGCCGGTGGCGACGACGTCGGATCGCATGCGCCGTATCGGCAGAGCGGCCGGATGGATCGCTATGCGGAAGAGGCGCATCGGCTGTTGGAGAGCGGTCGGGCGTACCGCTGCTGGTGCACGCACGAGGAGCTCGAGGCGGTTCGTCGTGAGCAGGAGGCAGCCAAGGAGCCGCCGCGTTACAACCGGCGCTGCCTGAACCCGACCGATGCGGAGCGCGTCGCCTTCGAGGCCGATGACCGTTCGCCGGTCATCCGGTTCCAGGTCGAGGCCGAAAAGATCCGCTTCGATGACGTCATCCGCGGCGAGGTCGAGTTCGACAACGCGCTGCTGGGCGATTTCGTCATCGTTCGCAACGACGGCGTTCCGCTCTACCACTTCGTGGTGGTGGTCGACGACGAGGCCATGGAGATCACGCACGTCATCCGCGGCGAGGATCACCTGAGCAACACGCCGAAGCACATCGCGCTGATCCGCGCGCTCGGGTATCGCGAGCCGCGATTCGGGCACATCCCGCTCATCCTCAACGCGGATCGGTCGAAGATGAGCAAGCGCAAGTCGCAGACGGCCATGACCGCGTATCGCGAAGAGGGATATCTGCCGGAGGCGATGGTCAACTTCATGGCGTTCCTGGGCTGGTCACCCGGCACCGAGGAGGAGATCTTCACGCTCGCCGAGCTTACCGACCGCTTTGAGATCGAGAAGGTCCACAAGGGCGGAGCCGTCTTCGACCGTGACCGTCTCGACCACCTCAATGGCGTTTACCTGCGCGCCATGACCGATGAGCAGCTCGCGCTGCGGCTTCGCCCGTGGGTTCCCGACGCCGTGCGCGACGACGACCTTCGGCACATCGTGCCGATCGTGAAAGAACGGCTCGTCAGGCTTGCGGACATCACTGGCCTCGCGGCCTTCCTGTGGGAGCCCGATGCCGTCGTCTCGAGTTGGTACGGTCCGGAGCTACTGCATCCGAAAAAGGGTGGCCCAGCGGAGGCACGGGCGGCCCTCGAGGGCGCGCGCGGCATGCTCGGCGAGCTGGACGACGCCGACTTCAGCGCCGAGGTGATCGAGCAGCGGGCTCGTGCCGCCGCCGAGGCGATCGGTGCCAAGGCCGGGGACTTCTTCTCGCCGATCCGCGTGGCGGTAACGGGCCGAACGATCTCGCCTCCGCTCTTCGACTCACTCGAGCTGCTCGGCCGTGAGCGGTCCCTTGCCCGGCTCGAAATTGCGCTTGAGAAGCTCGGAGAGGTTCCCGCATGATTGATGACGAACAGAAAGCCGGCGCCGGCGAGCTTGCGCCCCGACTGGACGAGCTGATCGACGCGGAGCTGCTGGTACCGGTTCGTTCCTCGTCGGGCGAGATGCCCGACGCGACGCAGCTCGGGGTTGACGCCTTCCGCCATGGCACCGACGAAGCCGGTGAGCGCTTCCTGGCCGCGTTCACCGCTCCCGAGGTGCTGCACGAGTTCGGTCCACCCGGCAGCGACCACGTCCGCATGGCCGCGCGTGACCTGTTCGAGCGTGCCGATGCCGTTCAGGAGCGCGTGGTGATCGACCCCGGAGCGCCGACGCAGGTCGAGATCGCGGCGGGGGTGCTGCCCTTCCTGGCTGCGGGCATCGACCCCAATCGCCCGGACGCGCTACGAGCCCGCCGTCCTTTGGGCGAGCTCGCGACGCTGGAGGTGCCGGAGCAGGTGCCCGATCCATTCGGGCGCGAACTGCGGGCGGTGCTCGAGGATCTGGCGCAGGTCGAGCGAGCGTGGTTGCTCCGCGCGGGCACAGCCTGGACAGCCGGTGTACAGCTCGTGCCAGACGCCGTGCTGGGTGATTTTGACGCGGTGCGAAACCGGCTCCACGCGGTTGCCACCGAGCACCTCGGCTCGCGCCGGCTCCTCGCCGTCACCGACCTCCGTGCGCCGGCGTTGCGCGAGATCTACGATGCTACCGCCGCTCCGTTCTACGTTCGGCGCGAAGGGCAGAAGAGCCTCCTGTCGCGCCTGTTCGGCGGCTAAGGAACGAGTACGAGGCGACCGTCGACCGCGCCCGAACGCAGTCGATCGTGTGCCGCGACCACGTCATCGAGCGGCACGGGCTCAACCTCCCAGCGCAGGCGGCCGCGGGCTGCCAGGCGAACGACATCGCGCAGGTCGTCGCGCGAGCCCCATGCGACGGTCGTGAGCCAGGACTCGACGGGCGGGCTCGCAAATCCGAATGGCAGGCGACCGCCCGCTTCGCCAACCAGGAGAACAAGTCCATCCGGCGCCACCACCGCCGCGGCGTGCGCCAGCGTATCGTTGTTGCCAACGAAGTCCATGACGACATCGGCCGCGCCGCCGATCAGCTCACGCGTCATGGCCGGATCGCCGTTCAGCAGGCCGATGTCGGCGCCCACCTCCGATGCGCGTTCCAGCCGGGCGGGATCCAGCTCGCGAACGGCCAGCAGCAGGTCGGCGCCCGCATCAGGCAGCAGCCTCAGATACTGGAGCGCGAACGCGCCAAGCGCGCCGCAGCCGATGAGCAACACCCGCGCACCGGGGACGAGCCATGGGGAGGCGCGGCGGACCGCGCGATACGGCGTGATGCCGGCATCGGCCAGCGGAGCGGCGCGCACCGGGTCCAGCGATCGCAGCCCGACCAGGTGACGTGGGTGCGGCACGAGCATCATCTCGGCGTAGCCGCCATCGGCCTGGAAGCCCGGTGCACGCGAGGTCGGGCAGCGCTGTTCGGCACCACCCTGGCACTCCCGGCAGGTGCCGCATCCCCAGCCGCCGAACACGATCACCGCGTCGCCGACGGCCAGTCGCAACCGACGGAGCACCGGCTCGGCGACGGGTCCGGCGGCATCGATCCAGCCGGCCACCTCGTGCCCCAGCGTGATCGGCAGCTCGACTCGCGTCTGCGTGCCTTCGACGATGTGCAGGTCGGTGTGGCAGATTCCGCACGCCCCGACCCGGATGCGCACCTCGGTGCCGGCCGGCTCCGGCATCGGCACATCGTCCAGCCGCAGTGGTTCCTCGGCGGCATGCAGGCGCGCGGCGCGCATCGGTCTGGGCCTAGGGGCCAGTCGTGGCCGGGATCGGCTCGGAGAGGGAGCGCACGACCTGGTCTATCAGGGTCTCGGGCTCGATCGGATCGATCACTGTGCGAATGAACCCCTCGCGGTCCACCACCACGGCCACGGGGTTCACCACGTTCACGTTGGCGCCGTCCGCCTCGGTCTCGATTCCCAGCAGACCGACCGCGCTGCGTCGCTCGTCACTGAACAGCAGAAACGGCAGCTCTTGGGATGCGACGAACTCGGTCTGCTGTTCCTCGGAGTCGGTGCTGATTCCCACGACCGCGATGCCGGCCTCGCGGAGTCGGTCATGTCCCGCCATCAGCGATTGAATTGCCTTGAGGCCTCGACGACGTCCCGCGCCAGCGAGGCTCGGAGCCCCGAAAAAGAGGAAGAGGGCTGGCTGCTTCGTGACGAAGCTGCGCAGGTTGAGAAGGTATCCATCGGTGGCGCGCAGGCCGACCGACGGCAGCGGATCACCGGCCTTCAGCTTCATGCTCATGCGCCGATTGTAGCGGCGGCCCCGCAGCGACCACACCGCCAGATTGATGAACCAACCCATCCCCCTCGAGCGCGGCCAACACCCGTTCCCACCCGGCGTCGTCAAGCGCCGGACCGATGCGGTCGGCGTCGGCCCTGAGCGCGTGACGAAGTACGTCGGCCGGCACGGCGTGACCGGGGCGAAGGGTCAGGTCTCGCAGGACGGCGCCGCGATATGCGCGGTCGGAACCGCGCAGGGTCGCCTGACGAGGCACCGCCACGCGAGCCGCTCGGCCGCGCGATGGGCAGCCGGCCGCGATCGGGCAGGTGCCGCAGCGTGGTTCTCGCGAGCGGCAGACTGACGCGCCGAATTCCATGGTGGCGTGGGTCCAGGTATCGGTCTGTCCGGCGTCTCCGGTGGCTGCGAGCGCATCAGCCAGGCGCTGGAGCTCGGGTGGGCTGTCCGCGATCGCGAAACGGCGAAGGAACCATCGGCGCACGTTGGTGTCGACCACGCCGACCGGTATTTCGAAGGCCAGCGAGGCGACCGCGCGCGCGGTGTACGGACCGACGCCGGGCAGTTGCTCGAGCCCGGAGACCGTGGCCGGCCAGCCGTCGCGGGCCACCATGGCGGAGGCGCGTTGCAGGGACAACGCCCGACGGTTGTAGCCAAGCCCGCTCCATTCGGCGAGCACGTCCGCCGCTCTTGCTTCAGCCAGTGCCTGGGCGGAAGGGAAGCGGCGCAGGAAGCGCGGGAAGCGGTCGGCCACCCGTGACGCTTGGGTCTGCTGGAGCATCACCTCGCTGACGAGGACCGCGTACGGGTCCCGCGTGACGCGCCACGGAAAGTCGCGATGCTCGCGGTCGTACCAATCGAGCAGATCGGCGCGGATGCGCAGGAGGTTTACCGGCGCTGCGTTGGCGGACACCGATCGAGCGTAGCAGCAGCCGTCCCGTGCGCTACCGTGCACACCATGACCTACCGACTGCTGTGTCTCGACGCCGGCTTCACGCTGCTTTCCCCACGCCGCACCCTGGCCGATGCGCTCTCGAGCGTACTCATCGATGATGACCATACGATCACCGAGGACGAGATGCGTGCCGCTTGGGAGGACGCCGACCGCTGGTTCTGGGACGAGTACCACCGGCCCGGCAACGACACCTGGTCCGATGACGAGCGCATCAACGAATATTGGCGCCAGTACCACAGCGTGATGCTCGACCGCCTGGGGGTGGATGCCCGGCGCGAGATGCTCGATCGCATCCTGGCCAGCCAGTT
>JACDHU010000094.1 GCA_013820865.1 Chloroflexota bacterium | reverse complement strand
GATGGCGCTTCCGCCAGGATCCAGATCCCGAGCAGGACCGAACCGACCGGCTGAATGGTGAGCACGACGGACGTGACCGCAGCCGGCAGCCGCGGCAGGCTGATGCTGATGAGCAGCCAGCCTCCGACCTGGACGAGCAGACCCAGGAGCAGTAGCCAGCCATGTGCCGGCCATGTCGGGACCAGGTCGACCTCTCCGAGCGGCAGCCCGATGAGGAGCGAGAAGACCGCCGCCGACATCGTGGCGTCGAAGAGCGGGCCGGCGGGGCGACGATGATCCCGGTTGGCGTGGCGCTGGACGAGCAGGAACCCCGCATAGGCAACGCCGGTGCCGAGCCCGTAGATGACACCGAGCACGGGATTACGCCCGAAGGCATCACCGCCGACCACACCGCTGATGAGCACGACCCCGATGAGCACGACCGGCACCGAGACCGCGACGCGCCACCCCGGACGCTCGCCGAGGAACAGCCAGGCGGCGATCGGCACGATCACGACCTGGGTGTTGCCGAGGACGGTGCCAAGTCCGGCGCCGACCTCCTCGATGGCGTGGTGCCACAGCACGAGATCGGCGGCGAAGAAGGCGCCGGCGATCCACGCCCACCGCTGCTGACCCGCGGCGCGCGGCCCGTATCGGCGTCGCTCGTACCAGGCCAGGGCGCCGAGGAGTGGGAGCGCATACAGGTTGCGGAAGATGGCCGCCGTGGCGGGCGACACGTCCGCGAGCGAGACGAAGATTGCCGAGAACGCGATGGTGAGAGCACCGAGGACGCCGGCGAGAACGGGTCGATCCGCCAGGGCCCTGGCGAGGGTGCGCATCGGCCCAGCCTACCGGTGCTCGGGGTCTTGCGCTCGCGGCGTCGAGCGAGGCAGACTCAGCGGACTGATGCCCGACCTTCCCAGCGGTACCGTCACATTCCTGTTCAGCGACATCGAGGGCTCGACGCGCATGGCCGCCGAGCGCCCGGACACGTGGCCATCTGTCCTGCGTCGTCACCAGGAGCTCTTGCGGGCCACCTTCGACGCGCACGGTGGGGTCGAGGTGAGTACCGAGGGTGACTCGTTCTTCATCTCGTTCTCGTCAGCGCCGTCCGCCGTGGCGGCGGCGGTGGAGGGTCAGCGCGCGCTTGCAGCCGAGCCGTGGCCGGTGGACGCGGTGATCCGGGTTCGGATGGGGCTGCACACCGGCGAGGCGAGCATTTCGGAGGCGGACTACATCGGGCTGCACGTGCATCGCGCCAGCCGCATCGCCAGCGTTTCTCACGGCGGCCAGGTGCTGCTGTCGGAGTCGACCCGTTCACTTGTTGCGCATGGCCTGCCTGACGGGACCGATCTGCGCGACCTCGGGTCGCATCGGCTCAAGGACCTCGAGGATTCCGAACGACTGTGGCAGATGGTCATCGAGGACCTGTCGAACGACTTTCCGCCGATTGCTTCGCTTGACTCGATCCCGAATAACCTGCCGTCAGGGATCACTACGTTCCTGGGGCGCGCGCGGGAGATCGAAGAAGTCGAGGCGCTTTTTGCGCACAACCGTCTGCTGACATTGACCGGGCCGGGTGGCACCGGCAAGACACGGCTCAGCCTCGAGGTTGCCGAGAGGGGACTGGCACGCCACCCCAATGGGGTCTTCCTGGTCGAGCTCGGGTCGATCAGCGAGCCGGCCCGTGTGGCGTCCACCATCACTCGAGCGCTCAACTTGCCCGATCGTGGCGGGCGCGAGCCGGAGGCGCGGCTCGTCGACTACATCGGCGACAAGTTCCTGCTGCTGGTGCTCGACAACTTCGAACAGGTGGTGTCGGCCGCGCCATTGCTGACGCGATTGCTGGGCGCCTGCCCGAACCTCAAGATCCTCGTCAGCAGCCGGAGCGTCCTGCGGGTTTCCGGAGAACAGGAATATGCGGTGCCGCCGCTCGGCCTGCCCGATCCGTCCCATCTGCCCTCACTCGAGACGCTCACGCAGTACGAGGCAGTGGCGCTCTTCATCGAGCGCGCCCGGGCTGTGCGCCCGGACTTCGCGGTGACCAATGACAATGCCCCAGCGGTGGCCGAGATCTGCGTGCGGCTTGATGGGTTGCCCCTCGCCATCGAGCTGGCTGCGGCTCGCATCCGAATCCTCACGCCGCAGGCGATGCTTGGCCGGCTGGAGGCTCGCCTCAGCCTGCTATCCGGGGGCTCGCGCGATCTGCCGGAACGGCAGCAGACCCTGCGCGGCGCCATCGCCTGGAGCCATGACCTGCTGGATGAACCGAATCGGGCGCTCTTCGCGTGCCTGTCGGCCTTCGTCACCAGTGCCGGCCTCGACGCGATCGAACACGTCTGTCGCGGCGTGATGCCTGGCGAGTTGCCAGACACGATCGAGATCCTCGATTCGCTTGTCCAGCAAAGCCTGGTTCGCCAGTCGGAGGGGATCAACGGAGATCCACGTTTCTCGATGCTCGAGACGATTCGGGTTTTCGCCATCGAGCAAGCTGAGGCTCGAGGGTCGTTCGAGCCATGTCGCGCGGCGCACGCCGCGCTGTTCACGCGCTTCGCCGAGGACGCGGCCGCCCATCTGATGGGGTCGGACAAGCGGCGATGGCTCGACCTGCTCGAGCAGGACCTTGACAACCTGCGTGCCTCGTTCGATTGGGCGATCGCGTCCGACAACACCTCCATGGCCTTGCGCCTGGGGGCCGCGGTGTGGCGCTTCTGGCAGATGCGGGGCCACCTGGAGGAAGGAGTCAGGCGACTGGGCGAAGCGCTTGCCATGCCGGCGACCGCGGAGCACGCCCGCATCCGGGCGGACACGCTTTCGGCTGCCGCCGGACTCACGTACTGGCAGGGGGACACAATTCGCTCACGCGCACTCTACGAGCAGGAGATCACGGAACGAAAGGGGCTCGGCGATGATCGCGGCCTGGCGGAGGCCATGTACAGCATCTCGTTCACATGGTCGCTGACCGACATTGACGATCCTCGCAGCGCGGATCGTGCGATCGCAGCCATCAACCCGGCACTCGCCATCTTTCGTCGTATCGGCGACGAAGGTGGTGTCGCTCGCTGCGAATGGGCGCTGGCAAACGTGTCCACCGCTCGACGGGACCCGGAGACGGCGCGCGCCCTCGCCCTGAGCGCGCTCGAGGTTTTCGAACGAGCCGATGACCAGTTCATGGTCGGCTGGACGACCTACACCCTGGCGCTGGCGGACCTGGCCGATGACTACCAGACCGAGGGCGGCAGCCCGACGGCCCGTGCCAACGCGGACGGATGGTTGCGTCGAGCCCTTCACATCTTCGCTGCGGCGGACGACGTCTCGGGCTTCACCCTGGTCCTCGACGCAATGGCAGTGCGCTGTTCTCGCGGTGGCGATCGCGACCGCGCAGCGCAGCTGTCGGGCGCCGTCGCGAGCCTGGAACGCACGAGCGGCACGGGTCTGAACATGCGGAATCGATCCGCGCTCAGCTTCGATCCCGAGGAGCTGCGCAGCGACGCCCTGCTCGGCGAGGCATGGGCGGCCGGCGAGGAGATGTCCGCGGCGGAGGCGGTCGCTTTCGCTTTCGAGGAGTAGGCGTCTCAGGCGGGCGCCGCGAGGTCGCGGCGAGGGAAGACCACGAGCGCGTAGACGATCGGTAGGACGAAGGCCGTCCCCAGGATTACGAGGTCGATCGGGTCGAGCGCACCGGCGAGGATCTCGGCAGGCTGGAAGTGGTGGAACAGCGAAAACTCCTGGGTCCACTCGGCCTCCCGCCACAGCGAACCAAGGATCTCGAAGAAGTAGTTGACGATCAGGTACGCCAGGGTCAGGCCGATGGCCGGCCCCGGCCGATCGAAGCTGACCGATGCCGCGAGCCCGAAGGTGGAGAAGGCACCCCACAGCAGCAATCCGTTGAGCAGCACCATTGGCATGTGCTCGATCGGAAGCTCGTCGAGCACGCCCTGGATCGCGGCGCCGACGACGAATCCGGCCAGGAACGTGAACAGCACGCACGCGACGACCAGGAGCAGGCCGGCGGTGATGCTGGCGTAGACCGTCGTGCGGCTGATCGGTCGCGAGAGGAGCACCTCGAGCGTCCCGCGCTGGCGCTCGCCGGCGATTGCCGTGCTCGTCGCTCCGACCGCGAAGATGCCGAGCATGGCGAGCACCAGCGGATGCTGCGTTCCCAGCGTCACCGCGCCGGGAAGCGTGAACAGCGATCCGGAGCCGAAGCTGAGGAGCTCCTCGGGGAACGCGCCCGAGTTGGCGAGATCGCGGATCACATCGGAGAAAGCGGCGTACACGACCGGAATCAGGATGCCCCAGCCGAAGATGGCGATGCTCACGATGATCCATCGCAGCCGCTGCCAGGCAAGGGTCTGACCGAAGAGCGGGCCGTTCATTTCGCCTCCGATGGCGCGGCCGCTGCCGACGGCTCTTCCGCGTAGTACTCGAGGAACGCCTCCTCCAGGCTCGCCGGCTCGATGGTCAGGTCCTCGAGCGACGGCGAGGCAACGGCTCGCACGAACTCCGAAACGTCGCCTTCGAGCGTGCCGAACAGTCGATCGCCATCCACGGTGACGTCGACCAGTCCCGGGATCGTGGACGCGTCGGGCGCCACGCCGCGCCACTGGATGGACACGCGCCGTCGCCGACGGGCGAGGAGCTCGCGCACCTCGTGCACGGCCATCAGGCGACCACGGCCAATGATGCCGACGCGATCGCAGACGCGTTCGACCTCCGACAGCACATGACTGGAGAAAAAGATCGCGCGGCCCTCGGCGCGCAGGTCGCCCAGAATGCCGTAGAACGCCTGCTGCATGAGCGGGTCGAGCCCCTCGGTGGGTTCATCCAGGATCGCCAGCTCCGGGTCATGCTGGAGCGCCTGGATGACGCCGATCTTCTGGCGCATGCCGCGCGAATAGTCGCGCACCCGGCGACGGAGATCGGCCTGGGGCATCCTCAGCCGCTCGACCAGGTCGGCGCGGCGGTAGGACCCCCGTCCCTGGAGGCGCGCAAGGTAGTCGAGCACCTGCTCGCCGGTGAGCGAGTCGTACAGGGCGATGCCGCCGGGCAGGTAGCCGGTCAACCGCCGGATCTCGACGGATTCGGACGCGACGTCCATGCCGAGCACTTGGGCTGAGCCGTGCGTGGCGTGCAGAAATCCGAGCAGCGTGCGGATCGTCGTCGACTTGCCCGCGCCGTTCGGTCCCAGGAAACCGAAGATCTCGCCATGTCGCACGTCGAGGGACAGGTCGGTGAGAGCCTCGACCGATCCGTAATGCTTCGTCAGGCCACGAGTGCTGATGACGGCGTCGGTGGTTTCCATGCCGATGGATCGTAACGCGCGGCCAGCCGGGCCGCGTGGTCAATCAGCCAGCGTCGCGGCACGCGTCCGGCGACGGCGGCGCGAAGTATTCCGCGGCGAGGAGGCGGTCACTCGAGAGGGTCAATGCCCAGACGCTGCCCTTGGCGGCGACGAACGGTGATGGGAGATCAACGTGGTCGGCCGCGGCCAGGCGCGAGACGAGGTCCGGGATCACGTCGCCCTGGCTGCAGGCCACGATGTCGCGTGTCGTGTCGGCGTCACGCAGAAGCGCCACCGCCTCCTCCTCGCGGCCGGGGTGGCCGATCTCGGACAGGACCGGCGCCTCGAGGACCTCGAGGCCGAGCGCGTCGGCGAATGGTTCGACCGTCTGCGTGCACCGAACGACATCGGCCGACCAGATGCGCTCGACATCGAATCGAGCCAGGAGGCGGACGAGCTCATCGGCCTGTACCTGGCCACACTCGTCGAGGGGCCGGTCGCGATCCTCCCCGTTCCACCTTGAACGGCTGCCGGCGCGTGCATGCCGCACGATCAGGAGGGTCCGCGTGGGCGCCGGTCCGTGGGCGAATCGCAGGAGGAGCTCGCGGTCGGTATCGCGCGTCAGGATCTGCTCGGCGCCGGCCAGCGGCAGCCAGCGCATGTCATCCACCTCGCGATTCGGCGTGAAGGTGCCGGTCGTTGCCTGCATCGCCCACCAGCGGACCACCTTCGGCCGGGCCTGACGCCCGACGACCTTGTCGTAGCGCGTCTCGCCCAGCGGCCGCCCGACCCGGACACGAAATCCGGTCTCCTCGAGCACTTCGCGCACGGCACCTTCGACTTCCGCCTCACCCGGCGCTAGCTTGCCCTTCGGTAGGCTCCAGTCGTCGTATCGCGGCCGATGCACGATGGCGACCTCGACCCCGGCCTCCCCATTCGGCGCGCGGCGCCAGACCACGCCACCCGCCGCTCGGATGATCGCGCTCAACCGCGCGTCCAGCGCCGATGTCGTGGTCGCCGTACGCGGTGCCAGAGGTCGGGAAACCCGGCTCGATCCGCCTTCGCGGCCATGGCCTGTCGCTCGAGAAGCACGCCGGCCGCGAGGTTGAACGGTCCGTCTCCGTCGCGCCGTGCCGCGCCGGCCAGGATCTCGTCGCGGGCAATGGCCGCGTCCTGGTGACTGCCGAGCAACGTCTGGAGCCCGGCGAGCTCCTTGGCCATGCCCTTGGCGCCGTCCCGGCCCCTCACGTCCAGGGCCGGGGCGATGGCCGCGGCCGCGTAGCGCGCGCGCTTGGCCCGAATCCGGACTTCGTGATAGTCGGCGACGGGCGATGTCGGTTCTATCGCATCGGCTCTCTTGGCGAGCGACTTCCATGCGGCACCGAACAACGGTGGCAGGACGTCGCCGGCCGGCTGAGCGGCAAGCTTGACCAGGCGCGGAGCCGCGGCGGCCGCCA
>JACDHU010000383.1 GCA_013820865.1 Chloroflexota bacterium | reverse complement strand
CGTTGAATGCATCGCGCGCGTCGTCATCCATGAACTCGTAGTCGCGCAGGCCATGCAGGCGACCCGCCAGGTTCGGCGGCAGGGCATCCAGTCGGTTCTCGCGCTGGCGCGCCGTGCGCCGCATGACCTGCTCCGCCATGCGCGCCTGGTCCTGGTCCGCTCCGGGTGGCGCGTCGAGCGCACGCTGCTCGGCGGCCTTCGTCCGTTCGGCGATCCCCTCGCGCTCCTGCGCCAGGATCTCCTCGACCCGACCGTTGATGTCCTCCATCACGCCGTCGAGGTTGGCGTTCTCCAGTTCCTCCTGACGACGAGCTCGCAGGCGCTCCATGATCCGTCGGAGGCCCGGGACGTCGCCGCCACGCGTGCCGCGCAAGCCGCGCTGCATGAGCCGCTGGAGGGCGCGGCGCACGTCACCTTCGGCCAGGATGTCGTCGGAGAGCGCGTCGAGCACATCATCCGCGTCGAACGCCGGCAGCTGCTGGCTGCCATCCCATCTCGAGTAGCGAAACGTGCTCATGCGGCCTCCAGCCTAGGCCGATGCGCTGCGGCCGTCCACGGGCGTTCCTTCGTCGGTTGTCACTTACCAATCAGGATCGACTTACGAACCTTGTCGACCGCCGTCCTTGCCGCCCACCAATCAGGATCGGCTTACACGCGCGAAGCGATGGAACCGGACGGCTGCCGAGCGTGGAGAGGCCGAACAACTCCGGGCTTCGAAGCCCGCAGAACGCCTAAGCCGACGCGGGTTGGTACGTGGCAAGAGAACGGGGCGGTAAGCCGCTGCTTAGCGGCTGGTAATGGCCAAGTCCGCAGAATGTCGCCATGGACGATCAACGAATCGGGCGGGTGATTCTCATTCTTCGCCAACGTCGCGGATGGCGTCAGGCGGATCTTGCTGCCCGCTCCGGCGTGAGCCAGTCGGCGATCTCGGACATTGAGCGAGGTCGCATCGACCGATACACGGTCGCCACCATCCGACGGCTGTTACGCGCACTGGACGCGACGGCCGTCCTGGATGTGACCTGGGGCGGGCGTGGAGATCTGGATCGGCTGATGGATGCTGACCACGCGCGTGTGTTGCAAGCCTGGGCGAACCGGCATCGGCAGGCCGGTTGGGAGGTCTGGAACGAAGCCAGCTACAGCATCTACGGAGAGCGTGGACGCATCGATCAGCTGGCCTTCCATCTCCCGACGGGCGTTCTCGAGGTCACTGAGGGAAAGACGGGAATCTGGGACGTCCAGGAGACGCTTGGACGTCTCGATGCAAAGGTGCGGCTGGCATCCCGCGTGGTCGAACCGCGGGGGTGGCGAGTGCGTCGGGTGGTTGGCGCGCTCGTGGTCGCGGACGGAACGACCGTGCGCCGTCGCGTCGCTGATCACGAAACGCTCTTCGCCCGGTACGAAACGCGTGGGCGAGCCGCCTACGCCTTCGTCCGCGATCCGCGTGGCGCAGCGGAAGGCCTGCTCGTATTCGTCGCGTTGCCACGTACCAACCGAGGCGGGCTTAGGCGGGCCGGACAGCGACGAGTCAGGCTGAGAGCGGCTCCGATGAGCGTGGCGGGCCTATCGGACAACGCGTCCACATCCGAGCACACCGCCTAAGCCGACCATGAGTGGTAGGTGGCAACGTGGAAGCAGTGCGGGCATCGGCTCATGGTGCCTGCTGGAGCACGCCACCGTCAGCCGACACGCGGATCAGGGTCGGCACCAGCGCCACGCCGTACTTGCGCGCGAGATCCGGTCGCGACCGCACGTCGACGCTCACCCACCGATCGGAGCCCGCAGCCAGGTCGTCGAGCGCCGTCCGGCAATCCGTGCACAGCGGGTGGCTGAAGGCCACCACCACGTCACCACCCACGCCCGATCCCTGCGGCTCGCCCAGCTCGGCCAGCTCGACGCGATCGATGACCCGATGTCGGATCCCTCGGAGCCTTGCGCCGATGCGGTACATCTCGCAGCCGGCGCAGAAACCGGTCGCCGCGGCCAGCAGGGCCAGGCCGACAATCAACATGCCCAGCCCGGTCCCGAGC
>JACDHU010000382.1 GCA_013820865.1 Chloroflexota bacterium | reverse complement strand
CCGACTCGAGGGTCGGGCCGAATCCCGGATCGAGGAAGCCGTAGAGGGTCGTCGCCAGCAGGGTGAACAGCGCCACTCCCGGCCACGACGCCCAGAAGGCGCCGATCCCGCCGATCGCAGCGCCGAGCCGGTCGAGCCGCAGCCAGCGGCGCACCTCGTGCTCGTGGGTCTCGAGGGTGGAGTTGAACAGCTGGCTCGGGAACGGCATGAGGAATACGAGCAGGACAGCCAACGCGGCGCTCTGGAGGAGGACGATCGGATCGGCGCTGACGTCATCAATGGTCGGGACCGAGCCGGCGAACGAAGGCTGGGTGGCCTCGCTCGGTGGCGGAGGGGCCGGAGCCGGAGCATTGCTCGCCGGCGGAACGGGTTGCGACTCGGTCCGATCGATCGTCAGCGCCAGGGTGCGCCCGGGCGGTACATCGTCATCCGCCCAGGTCGCAGTCCAATCGCCGGCCTCATACGGATCGAGATTGGCGGCAGTCGCCGCGTCGAACCAGGCGACGAGATCCGCCGGATCGTCAACCGGCGCACGCTCCGCGACTCCGCGCAGAAAAGCGACCGCGTCGGAGGGCATTGATTCGTCCACGGAGGTGACGAGTGCCTCGACGGCGATGACCGCGCCGGAGCCGTCGAAGCGCGTAGCGACCTCGTACGTCGCATCGAGGCCATCGCCGTTGATCAGCTCGAGGCGACAGGTCGACACGGCACCGGCATCGGCATCGGTGCAGTCCAGTCCGTACGAGGTCAGGTAGGTGGCCAGGTCCGCGGGGGGCGACGCGGGAACGTGGTCGACGAGGAGGCCGTCGAAGCTCCAGGTGGTGTCGGTGACGTACAGCGTCCCATCCCCGTCGTCGCAGGTCCGTGGCTCGGTGACCTGTTCGACGATGACACTGGCGACCGTCGGGCCGAAGGTCGCCTCCTGGGTGGTCCGCGCAACCTGGCCATCCGCGCAGTTGGCGAGCTCCGTCTCGCGGACCAGCCGGAGCTCGCCATCGGCGACGATCTCGAGCGAGCCGACCCACCACTCCTCGCCGTCAAGGATGGTCTCGAACCCGCAGTACTCGTCGGAGAGGGTGCAGTCGATGGTGACCGAGCCCGGGACCGCGTCACCGAGGGCGTGCTCCGGGGCGTCGAACCCGCTGTCGTCCGCGTAGGCGGTGAGGGTCCAGGTCCCGTCGTACGTGCTCATCCCCCCCGGCGTCCAGTCGCCCGTCGGACCGGGCGGTGCGGTCGGTGCCGCGATCACGGTCACGGTGCGCGTGAAGCCATCTGTTCCCGTCTGGATGGCGCAGCCGGCAAGCTCGGTCCGTGCGCCATCGGTCGCGACCGCGGTTCCGATCGCCGCGCTGGACTCCTCGCAGAACAGCAGCGCAACGTCGGAGGCGAAGTCGGGCCAGTCGGCAGGCTGAGTCGCGTAGGTGGCCGCCGTTGCGAACGAGCCCGCGCCGTCGCTTCCGCCCACGACGTTGTAGGTCACGCTGAGGTCAATGTTCGTCTCGGCGCTGTCGACCTCGCGCATGCATGCCAGGTGCATGAATCCGTCGCCCGGGTCGTCCGGGTCATCACACGTTAGTCCGTGCGCCTCGGCGACCGCCGTGACCTCCTCGATCGAGGGCATGGCGGCATGCGCAACCTCCACGACGATGACCGGCAGGATGAGCGCCGCGCAGAGTGCGGCAAGGATTGACCGTGGCACCCGAGGTCCCCGTGCGGCGGTGTGGGCAGCGTTCACTCGACGAGCGAGATCGCGCGCATGATGCCGTATGGTCGCCTCGCGTGACAATAGGGTTCTCGCGCACCGTCGCGGGATGGCAGAATGCGCCGGCCGAGCGCGTCACGCGCCGGCCCGAGCCGCCATCGAGGGTCACCGGTGCCGAATCCGCTGCGCGTTCTGATCGCCGCCCCGTTCCTTCGTCGCATCGGCTTCCACGCGAAGCGCATCGGCGGCCAGATGGACCGACACTTCTTCACGTCGCTGCTCACGGCGGTCGTCGGCTTTGTGGCAGTCGCCGCCATCGCGATCACGCTGCTG
>JACDHU010000093.1 GCA_013820865.1 Chloroflexota bacterium | reverse complement strand
ACGACGATCGGCGTGCCGATCAGGAAGGCAGTGAACCGAACATAGTCGCTGACGAGGAACGCCTCGTTGCTGATGCCGGCCGCGATCAGCAGCAGCACGACGACGGCAGTCACATAGCCCCAGAAGGCAGCCCGGGCCCCCAGCACCAGGCCGACCACGGCGATCGCCAGCAGCGGAACGATCGAGTACGCCACGTGGTCGAGATCGCGTCCGGGGAGCACGGCACTGAGCAGCGCGGCACCGATCCCGACGAGGCCGCCGGAAATGGCGCGCCGATCCAGCCTGAACGGGGTCAACATTCGTGGGAGCCTAGCACCGCCGCGATCACACAGAAACTACGGGCTGCGTGCGACGTCGCGCCCGGACCAACCGCTCGCGCGCGGCCGAAATGCGGCGCCACGGATTGTGCACGCGCCTCCGATCCAGCGCTTCGGGGTGCTCACCGCGTGCGATCTCGGCCAGCAGGATCGAGGCGCGGTCGAGCTGACCTGCCTCGGTCAGCATCTGGACCAGGCTGAACCAGCGGCCCGGCTCGGGGATCGGCGCGGACATGACGCGCTCGACCAGCTCGGCGGCGCGACCGTGGTTCGCAGCACGGCGGTGGGCGACGATCGCGACGCGATGGTCGGTGAAGCTGGGCTCCATGCCAAGCGACTCGAGAAAGTTGAGCAGCAGCTCGGCGTTCTCGGCGCGCCGCGCCACCGGCCCACGACGCACATGCGCCTCCCGGTATTCGCCCAGCAGCACGCGCAGCTCGCGATCTGCCCATGTGCGTTGGGGCGTTCCTGACGCCTGGCCCTCGGCCAGCCCGCGCAGCATCATCGCCCCACGCAGCTCTTCGCCAGCGGCGAGGTAGGCCTCGCGCAGACCGAGATGGTAGATCTCGGCCATTGGCGGCTCGAACTCGAGGATGCGCTCCAGCGCTCCCAGCCAGTCGTCGATTCGGCCGCGCTCGGCGTAATGCTGCACGGCGTAGCGCAGCCAATAGCGCTCGGAGTGCTCGCGCCAATCCTGGCCCGCGATGTGATTCTCGATGATCCAGCGATCCTGGGCGGCGGGACCGGCCAGGAAGACGTCGACCGGCACCCGAAAACCGGCCACGGAGCGGAACTGCGGCTGATGCCACGGGCTCGGATCACCCGGAACGATGACCCGGGCACGATGGACGCGCCGGCGACGCGGCGGGACAGCCTCGCCGGCATCGAGCGGCCAGTCGAGGGTCGCGGCGCGGCCGGCCTCGAGGGCGTGATCGTAGTGCAGGCGCCGAACCGGGTCACGCAGCTCCGCCCAGGCCCGATTGAGCACCGAGGTCCGACGCGTCGCCACGTCCGACGACGGCGCCCGGTCGGGATGGTGGCGCAGCACCGCCTCGCGGAAACAGATGCGCAGTTGGTCTGCCGACGCCGATGGCTCGGCACCAAGCGCCTCGTAGTAATCGCGCGTCTCGGTGCGCACCGAATCGGTCGAAGACATCCGATCGAGTCTAGCGCCGTCGTTCGTCGAGGTCCGCAGTTCGCTATGCTGCGCGGCATGCCTGCCACGCCCAGCCCCGGGCAGGCCCGGGCCGGCCATCTGTTGATCATCGGAGGAGCCGAGGACAAGCTTCGCCAGCGCCAGATCCTGGCGCGCTTCGTGTCGCTCGCCGGCGGATCCGACGCGAGGGTGGTCGTGATCTCGACCGCCTCGTCGCTCGGTGACGAGGCCACTGAGCTCTACCTATCCCTGTTTCGACAGATGGGCATCGCCGATGTGCGCGGCCTGCGACCGCTGGTGCGCGAAGATGCCAACGATCCGCGCGCCGTCAGCGGGCTCGATGACGCGACCGGCATCTTCATGACCGGCGGCAATCAGCTGCGGCTGTCGAGCGTCATCGGCGGCACGCTGCTCGGCAAGGCGCTCATCGAACGTCACCGCCGCGGCGCCATTGTGGCCGGAACGAGCGCGGGTGCATCGGCCATTGCCAGCTACATGGTCGCCTTCGGGACCAGCGGGGCGACACCAAAACAACGAATGACGCAAATGAGCGCGGGTCTCGGTTTGCTCACCGGCGTGTTGATTGACCAGCACTTTGAGCAACGCAACCGTTTCGGGCGGCTGCTGGCCCTGGTTGCCCAATCGCCGGCGCTCCTCGGGATCGGGATCGACGAGGACACGGCCGCTCTCGTCAGCCCCGGAGGCATCCTCGAGGTGCTGGGCAAGGGATCGGTGACCATTCTCGACCCGGCAACCATTCAGACCGATGCGTACGAGGTGAAGCGCCACAAGCCGATCATGGTCTCGGGCGTCATGCTTCATTCACTGCCATCCGGCTACCGCTTCAACCTGCGCAAGCGCAGCCTCATGGCACCGCTGCGGCCGGTGAGCGCCACCGATCGCGAGCTCGCCAGCCTCCAGGCCGCAACGAACCACACGCGACGGCTCATCCGCCGCATCGCGGCCGAGGGAGCCGATGACCGAGCGCCCGAACGCGCGCGCCGGCGCTCCGCACGCGCAAGCAGGATGGAGGAAGCGAGCGAGTGACCACCGAACCAAAGACCGGCCGTGAAGCCCGGAAGGCAGCGAAGAGCGGCAATCCGCCGGCCGGTACGCACCCGCTGCCCGAGCTGCGCATCGTCGAAACCCGGGTCTACCGCGGCCCAAACTACTGGAACTACGACCCCGCCATCAAGATGGTCGTTGACCTCGGCGTGCTCGAGCACTTCCCGACGAACACGATCCCCGGCTTCGTCATTGCGCTGCTCGAGATGCTGCCGGGCGTGGGCCAGCACACGTGCAGCACCGGAAAGGTCGGCGGCTTCGAGCGGCGGCTGATCGACGGCACCTGGGTCGGGCACGTGGCCGAGCACATCGCGCTTCAGCTGCAGCGCGAGGCCGGAAACGAGGTCGGGCGCGGCAAGACACGCGGCACGGGCGAGCCGGGTCGTTACCACGTCGTCTACTCCTACGGCGAGGAGAGCGTGGGCCTGGCCGCGGGCAAACTCGCCGTGCGCCTCGTCAACCACCTCGTAGAGGCGGAAGACGGCTTCGACTTCGGCGCCGAGCTTGAGCGGCTGATCCTTCTGTCCGAGCGGGCGGCGTTCGGCCCGTCGACCCAGGCGATCCTGGACGAAGCCGCGCTGCGCGACATCCCGTTCATCCGCCTCAACGACCAGTCGCTGGTGCAGCTCGGGCACGGCATCCATCAACGCCGCATCCGCGCCACCATCACCAATATCACCGGCTCGCTCGGCGTCGATATCGCGTCCGACAAAAAGCTGACCAACCGGCTCCTCGCCGCGACCGGCGTGCCGGTTCCGCGCTCCGAAGTCGTGGGCGACGCCGATGCGGCCGTGGCGGCGGCCAACCGGATCGGCCTGCCGGTGGCGATCAAGCCGCTCGACGGCAACCACGGACGCGGCGTCATGCTCAACCTCGCCGATGAGGCCGCGGTGCGCGACGGCTACGAGGTTGCGCGATCGCAGAGCCGTCGCGGCGGGGTGGTGGTCGAGAGCTTCCTGACCGGCAACGACTATCGGTGCCTCGTCATAGACGGCGTGCTGCGCGCGGTCGCTCAGCGCGTCCCGGCCCACGTGGAAGGCGACGGCAAGCACTCGATCACCGATCTGGTCGAGACGACGAACGCGGATCCGCGCCGCGGCATCGGCCACGAGAAGGTGCTGACCCGCATCAAGCTCGATGACGAGTCGATCGCCTATGCCCGCGAGCAGGGATTCGAAGTGGCCGACGTGCCACCACGCGGCCATCGTGTCTACCTCAAGCGCACCGGCAACATGAGCACCGGCGGTATCAGCATCGACCGGACCGATGAGGCGCACCCCGACAACGTCGAGATCGCCGAACTGGCGGCGCGCGTGGTCGGACTCGATATCGCGGGCATCGACCTCGTATGCCCCGACATCAGCCTGCCGGTGCGCGAGACGGGAGGCGGGATCGTGGAGGTCAACGCCGCACCCGGATTCCGGATGCACACCAACCCGACAGAGGGCGAATCGCAGTACGTCGCCAAGCCCGTGATAGACATGCTCTTCCCGCCGGGCGCGCCATCCCGCATTCCGATCGTGGCCATCACCGGCTCGAACGGCAAGACGACCACCGCGCGCATGGTCGCGCACATCATGAAGGGCATGGGCCGCAAGGTCGGGCTCACCAACACGGACGGCATCTACGTCGATGGCCGAATCGTTCGTCGGGCCGATTCGGCCGGGCCCAAGTCCGCCTCGATGGTGCTTCAGAACCCTACGGTCGACCTTGCCGTGTTCGAGGTGGCGCGGGGCGGGATCCTGCGCGAGGGCCTGGGCTACCAGCGCAATGACGTGGGCGTCGTGCTCAATGTCACCGGGGACCACCTGGGCCTGGGTGGAATCCACAGTGTCAAGCAGCTGGCCGAGGTCAAGCGCGTCGTGGTCGAGGCCGTGCCACGCGACGGGATCGCGGTCCTCAATGCCGATGACCCGCTGGTCACCGCCATGGCGCGCCACTCGTCGGGGTCGGTCATTTACTTCTCCATGGATGCCGAGAACGAGCGGATCAAGTTCCAGGCGGCTCGAGGGCGCCGCGCGGTGACCCTGGAATCAGGACGCAACGGCGACATGATCGTCCTCAAACAGGGACGCAAGTCGATGTCGCTGGTGTGGACGCACCTCATCCCCGCCACGTTCGAGGGTCGGGCGCGCATGAATGTCCAGAACGCGCTCGCCGCGACGGCGGCGGCGTGGGCCGTTGGCGCTCACCTGCACGACATCCGCCAGGGCCTGCGCACGTTCACGTCCAGCTACTTCATGGCACCGGGCCGGCTGAACATGTTCGAGCTCGACGGCTACCGGGTCGTGGTTGACTACGCGCACAACCCGCCGGCCATGGAGGCGCTCGGGACATTCGTCGACCGCCTGACCGAGCCGTCGGCGGGCGGCGCTCGCGCTCCCGTCACGGGCCGTCGCATCGGCGTCGTGGCAACCGCCGGCGACCGTCGCGACGATGACATCGTGGAGCTGGGGCGGGTCGCAGCACGCTACTTCGACGAGATCATCATCCGCGAGGACGCCAACAATCGCGGCCGTCCGCGTGGTGGCACGGCGGCGCTCATCGAGCAGGGCATCGAGACGGCAGGTGAGGCGCGGCGAACGACCGCGGTGAGCACGATCCTCGATGAGCTCGAGGCTACGCGCGGCGCTCTCGACATCGCGCGCGATGGAGATGTCGTCGTCGTCTGTGTCGACCACGCCAACCAGGTCTGGAAGGAGCTCCAGCGACGCCAGCACGGTGACGCCAGCGAGACCGATGGGCTGCGCGCGGTGGTCGGTGTCATGGATGCCGACGACGAGATCGACCTCGAGCTTTAGCGGCTCACCGTTCGATCAGCTCGCGAAGACGCTCGGTGTCGACGGGTCGAAAGCCCTCGGCGTCGAGCCATCCGAAGATCTCTTCGCGCTCAACGTGCGCCATCACCACGCACACGTCGCCGCGTTTCGCGCGGGCGACCAGGGTCTTGAGCGACTCGATCTCGGAGTCGATCGAGTCGATCTCCCCGCGGTACCCACCATCACGCGCGCCGGAGCGAAGGAGCTCGTTCATCTCCTCGAGATCGCGTCCGCGGAGGTAGTGCGGCTTCTCGGCGATCACGAGATCATTGGCCGTGCCCGCGAGCGCGCCGAGCCCGTGCAACATCTCATCAGTCCGATCGCCGGCGGTCCCGAAGGCCAATCGCACTCGGCGTTTTCCCGCCACGGCCCGGGCGACATCCATGAGGCCCGCGAGTCCCGCCTCGTTGTGCGCGAAGTCGACCAGCGCAAAGAGGCCGCCCCGCTCGTACACGTTGAGCCGGCCCGGATTCGCGGTGCTGTTCTGCGCGAATGAGCGCAAGCCCGCGATGATCTGGGGTGCTCGCAGCCCGAGCGCATCACACGCGGCCGCTGCGGCCAGGGCATTGGCGATGTTGTAGCGGCTGAGGCCGCCCACGGTCACGGGAAGCTCCGCTGCCTCGACCAGCCGGCGTGGTCGCCGGCCAGCGCCGCGCAGCACGATCCAGCCGTCCTCGAGGACCGCAGCCCGCCCGCCGCCATCGAGCGCCGCCTCCACCTCGGCGGATCGGCCCTCCAGGCTGAATGCGTAGATGTTCGCGCGAGTCCGACGACGCATGTCCCACGCGCGCGGGTCATCGGCGTTGAGCACGGCCCATCCACCGCGCTTCGTGATGCGCACGACCACGCCTTTGACCTCGGCCAACTCATCGACAGTGTCGATACCCTGGAGCCCCAGGTGATCCGCGCTCACATTCGTGACCACGCTCACGTCGTTGGCCGCGTATCCAATGCCGCGCAGCAGGATTCCGCCGCGTGCGGTCTCGAGGACGGCGACCTGGAGCCCGGGTTCGCCAAGGATGCGCGCCGCCCCTCCGAACCCGGTCCAGTCCCCCGCCTCCACCAGCTCGTCGCGGATGAAGATGCCGTCAGAGTTCGTCATTCCGACGCGGCGGCCGGCCGAGGAGAAGATGTGCGCGATGAGTCGCGTGGTGGTGCTCTTTCCGTTGGTCCCGGTGACCGCCACGATCGGCATCTTCGCCCGTGGCAGGTGCGACATCGGCCCGAGGGCAACGGCGCGCAGCGCCGTGATCTCCCGCCGATCCGTCGATCTTCCCAGTGCCAGGCGAGCGGCCGCTGCTCCGATCCCCTGGCTGATCGTCCGGCGCCGCCACGGGAAGGCAATGGCGGTGCGCCGTCCATCGACCGAGTGACACGTCTGGATTCTCGGCGCCGGCAGGTCCAGGG
>JACDHU010000092.1 GCA_013820865.1 Chloroflexota bacterium | reverse complement strand
CCACGCTCGCCGCGTGGGCGAAGGTCACGCAGCAGACGCGCCTGGGTCTCTTGGTCGGTGCGAACACCCTCCGCAACCCGGGCCTGACCGCGAGGCTGGCCACCACGGTTGATCACATCAGCGGCGGCCGGGCAATCCTTGGCATCGGTGGCGCGTGGTTCGAGCGGGAGCACGTCGAGCACGGCATCGAGTTCGGTGCTTCGCCCGGAACGCGGCTGACCTGGATGGACGAGGCCGTCGGCGCGATGCGGCAGCTTCTCGATGGCGCAACGGTCACGTCGCCACCGGACGGGAAGTATCGGTTCGAGGATCTCCGCCTGCTTCCGGCACCGGTCCAGTCCCATCTGCCGATCATGATCGGCGGCTCAGGTGAGCGGAAGACGCTGCGCACCGTGGCGAAGTACGCGGACATGTGGAATGCCATGGGATCGGTCGACAAGCTGCGTCATAAGGTCGAGGTCCTGCGCGCCCATTGCGAGGCGGTCGGGCGCGACTTCAGCGAGATCGAGCTGACCTGCGGCTGCAAGCCGATCATCCGCGACACTGAAGTCGAAGCGCGTCGCGTCTGGGAGGGCCAGATGGCGCACAACCGCACGCCGATGGCCGATGTCGAGAACGACGACACGTTCTGGGTGGGCACGCCGGAACAGGTTGCGCAGCAGATGATCGATCGGAAGGCGTTGGGCTTCGGGACGTTCATCGGCGAACTTGCCGCGCCGTTCGACGACGAGACGATCCAGCGATGGATGGGCGAGGTCAAGCCGATGGTGGATCGCGCCTGAGTGACTCAGCCGGTGGCGACGTGCTCGGGACGCATGACTGGCAGTCGCTCGAGGGCCGCGCGGAGCTCATTTCGGAGGTCCGCATCCGGCTCGCCATCGGCGAAGCGCCCCCGCACGCTCGCCACTGAGACTTCTGTCGGCAGCGGATCGGCGTCCATCGAGTCGAGCACCTGGCGCAGGTGATCGAGAGCCCGCCGCGCGCCGCCACGGCCCGTGGACGCCGCCAGCATGAGCACCGGCTTGCCGACAAACGGCGATCGCATCCCCGGCCGCGAAGCCCAGTCGATGGCGTTCTTCAGTACACCAGGAATCGAATGGTTGTACTCCGGCGTGGCGATCACGACCGCATCGGCCGCGGCAATCTGATCCTTGAGCTGAGCTGCGGCTGGCGGGATGCCGCGAGCCTCGACATCGGCGTCGTACGGCGGAATTCCGCGAATGCGGGCGATCGTCCAGTCAACATCGGGAAGCGCGTCGGTGGCGGCCTCGAGCAGCCGCCGGTTGTAGGAGTCAACGCGGAGGCTACCGGCGATACCCAAAACACGTGGAATGCTCATACTCACTTCCGTTGCATGCATCGTGCCCGGCATTCGACGACCTCGGCTCCGTGGTGTCGCTCAAATTAGCTGCGGGCTGCGCGTCTGCGGTGTATACCAGTCGCGATCCGGCAGCACCTGAGCATGCCGGTACACATAGCAAGGAGCACCCGCATCATGCCGAAGTTCATGGACGTCCATCACGGGATGCACGGCATCACTCCAGAGGCGCTGCAGGCAGCACACCAAGCCGACGTCGACATCCAGGCTGATGAGGATGTGGATTTCCAGAAGGCGTGGGGCGATCCCGAGTCCGGCATGGTGTGGTGCGTGTCGGAGGCACCTAACGCCGAAGCCGTCCAGCGCATCCATGAGCGGGCCGGCCATCCCGCCACAGAAGTCTATCCGGTGCCCGTGGAGGTCTGACCCCGCACTCGACCGTGGAACTTCACTAATTCCCCGCGATGACCGCCGTCACTCGAGTCCTTTCGAGGCCGTCGAGGATCAGGTCGAGGCCAAACGCGAACTCGCCCTCGTCCTCCGGGTCTCGCTCCTTCATATGCTGTTCGACGTGCTCGGCGAGATATGGCAACTCGTCGCGCGGAAGGTCGCGCAGAAAGTCCGCCGCCAGGCCCGCCAGGTCCTCCTGGCTACCGAGGTTCATGCCGACCACCCACAGCGTGAACCCGATGATGTGGCTCTCGAGGGCGTGATACGCGTGGTCCGTCATCTCGGCCGAAAAGCCGGCCTGCCGCAGGCTTCCGAGGACCGCATCCATGTATCGCAGTCGTGCGTGGCTGACCCCCGATGACGACAGCATGAGGCTCGCGGCCCAGGGGTGGAGCTGGAGGACCTCGTAGGCGGAGATCGCGGTCCTGCGGATCGCCGCCTTCCAATCGGTGTCGGGTGTCGGCAGCTCGATCTCAGCCACGACGATGTCGACCATACCGTTGAGGATGTCGTCCTTGTTCGACACGTAGTAGTAGAGCGTCATCGCCTCGACCCCGAGCACCTGCGCGAGGCGCCGCATCGTGAGCGACCCGATCCCGGCCTCATCGGCCAGGCCGATGGCTGCCTCGAGCACTCGCGCCCGGCTCAACGGGACTCGAGGCTCTGTGATGGAATCGGCCTGCGAAACCAATCTCAACCACTCCTGAAATCTGCGGGCTTGACATTCTTACGATGTAAGGTACCTTACAGCGTATGACCAGCATAGCAAGCATTCCCACCGGAGATCGGATCATGTCGGACGAAGCTTCGGCCCAGGTGAGCACGATGAAGGCGATCGTGTACCGCAGGTATGGCTCGCCCGATGTCCTCGAACTCCGTGAAGTGGGCAGGCCGAAGCCCAAGGACACTGACGTGCTCGTCCGCGTCCGCGCGGCAAGCGTGAATCCGTTGGATTGGCATCTCCTGCGTGGCCTGCCGTACATCGTTCGTCCCACGGCGGGATGGCGCACCCCGAAGCGCAACATTCCCGGCGTCGATGTCGCCGGAGTCGTCGAGGCGGTCGGATCTGCCGTGACCGAACTTCAGCCGGGTGACGAGGTGTTCGGCGAGAAGAGCCGGGCGTGTGCGGAGTACGTCTGCGGGCCAGAGGAGCTCTTCGTGCGCAAACCGGTCAACCTGACGCTGGAGCAGGCGGCTACCGTGCCGGTCGGAGCAGTCACCGCGCTCCAGGCGTTGCGCGACAAGGGATCCATTCAGCCCGGGCAGAGGGTCCTGATCAACGGCGCATCGGGCGGTGTCGGGACCTTCGCCGTGCAGCTCGCCAAACACTTCGGAGCGGACGTGACGGGCGTGTGCAGCGCGCGCAACGGGGAACTGGTCCGCTCGATCGGCGCAGACCACGTCATCGACTACACGAGCGAGGACTTCACCCGGAGCGACCGACGATACGACCTGATCGTCGACAACGTGGGCAATCGCTCATTGCGAGCCATGCGGCGCGTGCTGGCCTCCGCCGGGACGCTCGTGCTGGTCGGGGCATCAAAGGGCAACTGGGTCGCACCCATCGCTCGCATCCTCGCGGCTTCACAGCTGTCGCGCTTCGGGAATCAGAAGCTGACGGGAATGCTGACCGACATGAAGCGCGAAGACCTGGTCTTCGTCAAAAACCTCATCGAGGCCGGCGCGGTCACCCCGGTGATCGACCGGACCTATCCCCTGAGCGAAGTGCCCGCTGCCCTTCGATACCTGGAAACCATGCGCGCGCGGGGCAAGGTTGTCATCACGGTCTGATGCGCCCTCACCGCTTGACCCGAAGGCGCACCATAGTCGCCAATGGCCGATGAATTGCATCGGCCTCGTCAACACTCGAGGAGACCACATCATGGGCGACAAGGGACCCGGGTCCAAGAGCAAGGGCAAGAAGCAAAAGGGCGAACCCAAGAAGAAGTAGGGCACGGCTCGCATCCGATGACGACTGCCTCACCGCGACATCGCGACCGGCTGCGCCAGAGTGTCGCGCCGTTCCTCTCGTTCTTCGGCGGGCCGTTCGCAACCCTGAACCGCGAGCCGGACGTGGCCAACTTCGCCGTCGGCAATCCGCAGGAGATGCCGGATCCCGCGTACGTCGCTGCGCTCGAACGCCACGTCGCGCCGCACGACAAGGACTGGTTCGCCTACAAGCTGTCGGAGCCGGCTTCGCAGCGCACGGTCGCGGAGTCGCTCACGGCTCGGACCGGACTCGCCTGGGATCCCGCCGACGTGGCGATGACGAATGGCGGATTCGCCGCGATCGCGGTCGCGCTGCGGACGCTGGTGGAGCCCGGTGACGAGGTCGTCTTCCTGTCTCCGCCGTGGTTCTTTTACGAGATCCTGATCCTCGCCGCCGGTGGCGAGCCCGTGCGAGCCGCGCTTGAACCGCCCGCTTTCGACCTTGACGTCGACCGGATCGCCGCGGCCATCAACCCGCGCACACGCGCGGTCCTCGTGAACAGCCCGCACAATCCCACCGGCCGCGTGTACACGCCGGAGACCCTGACCGCGCTGGCCGAGGCCCTGACCGATGCCTCCGCGCGCATCGGTCATCCGATCTGGATCCTGTCCGATGAGCCGTACAACCGGATCGTGTTCGACGGACGCACCGCGCACAGTCCCGCCGAGTTCTATCCCCACACCGTGGTCACGTACTCGTACGGGAAGACACTGCTGGCGCCCGGGCAGCGCATCGGCTTCCTGACCGTGCCGCCGACGCTGCCGGAGCGCGTCCAGCTTCGGGATGAGATCTTCGTACAGCAGATCGCCGCCGGCTACGCGTGGCCGAACGCGCTCCTCCAGCACGCACTCGCCGATCTAGAGCAACTCTCGATCGACGTCCCGGCGCTGGAGCGCCGTCGCGACCGGCTCGTTTCGGCGTTGCGCGAGATGGGCTACGAAGCCTCGATGCCGGAGGGCACGTTCTACACCATGGCCCGCTCGCCGATCACCGACGACGAGGCGTTCGCCGAGATCCTGGCGACACACCGGGTGCTGGTCCTGCCCGGCACCGTCGTCGAGGTGCCGGGCTGGTTCCGGATCAGCCTGACCGCTTCGGACGAGATGGTCGAGGCCGGGATCCCACGCTTCGCCGCCGCGCGCCGCGAGGCGACGGCATAGCGCCGATCTGATCATTCGCGCGTCATTGGTACCCTGAGCCGATGATCACACGCCGAAATCGCATGAACCTGCGACCGATGCTGGGCATCGTCGCCATCACGATCCTCGCCGCCTGCAGTTCTCCCGGAGCCCCGGCAGGCTCGCCGTCCGCCTCGGCATCGATAGTCTTGGCCGCCTCACCTGGAGAACGGCTGGGCGCGCTACCGGGCGTCGAGGGATTCGCCTACCGCGCCTCGAGCGTCGCCGTCGCGGGCTTCGTCGAGGGCGCGAACGCGACGCTCGACGGCGACGCCGAGGTCGAGATCGTCCAGGCCTCGGTCGCCAGTCGGGGTGATGAAGACGTGTCCATCATCGCGTTCACCTTTCCCGGAGCCGATGACACACAGTCGATCGACTACTTCGCCCGCATCATCGACGACATGGAAGACGGCCTCCAGGCTGGCAGCGAGCGCGGCTTGGGCGGATCGGCCTACCTCATTACCGCCCATGGCCAGACCGTCGTGCTCGCCCCGTTCGGTCGTGCAGATTCGCTGGTCTTCCTCTTCCTGGCCGGTCCGGTGGGACCCACCGAAGACCTCGCGACGGGCATCCTGGGCGCCGAAGAATAGGTCATGCCACTGCGCGTCGCCGGTGCCCTCATCCTCGTCGGCATCGTCATCCTCGTAACGAATCCCAGTTGGGGCCTCATCCCCAGCTTCCTGCTCATCGTCATCGGGCTGGTCTTCGGCATCATGACGCTGCTGGGCAAAGGGGCTGCTCCGAGAGGGTCAGGCATGGGCCCGACGAAGGCATGTCCCGGGTGCCGTTCAAGAAATCCGATGGGCGCAGCCGCCTGTCGGCACTGCGGTTACCGGTACGCTCAACCATGAAGTGCGTGAGGTAAGGCCTTCGGTCGCTTTGCGCCGTGGCCGACATCCAATAGCCTCCATCATCCCGTTGCCTCCATCATCCCGCGCCTCCACATCCCGTTGCACCGGGTGCGACTAAAGGCGAAGGAGCCGCCGCTGCACCGTCCCTTGTGTCATCCGGTGCAACCCACGACGCGTGAGCTCCGCCTCGTTCGGCTTTAGTGTCGCCCCGTGCAACCGTCAGGCGAACTCCCCCGGCGGCGGCGCTACGCACGGCCGGCTGCAGAATTCGAAACCCGTGCGGCGGCGCCCATGGGGACTTCGCCGTGGACATCAACCGGTGAGGATCGCCCGTGATAGGCGGTCTGCCGCGCCCTCCGCGAACCGCAGGTAGAGGTTCGGCTCCACGGCTCCAGCTCGAGGACCATCGGGCCGGCGCGCTCAAGGCAGCCGCACGAGGATAGGCTTCCCCCGCCCGATGGGAAGAGCCCCCGTTCGCCGATCCGTCCTCGGCGTAGTCCGGCGTCACGAGCGTTGCCTACGTCATTTGGCCGACGTGGCTTCCACCGGTTCGCGCTACAACGGAGTCAGAGCGGGAGGTCATTGAAGCGCAGCCTGTGCCCCTTGGCTGTCCTGAGGGACCGCGCCTCCTACCCGCCAACACCACAGGAGGTGCTGAGATCGTGACAAGAGGTCTCTCCAGGCGCTCGGTGCGGCGCTGCTGCTGCTGAGCCTCAGCGCAGGATCCGTCCTGGCCGGCGAAGTGACTGGCAATGGCAAGCCCACCGCAGGTCCCGCACACGCGAACTCGATCTGCGTGTTCTCGGGTCAGAACGATGACCACACCGGTGAGGACCCGGAAAACGGGCCTCCGGGTCGAACGCAGTCGTTCGGACAGGCCGTCCGGATGGAGTTCATCGATCCCAAGGCCCTCAATCCCGGTGACGCTTGCCGAGGCGGGAGCAACTTCGCCCGGGAACGGTAAGCACAGGCTGCGTCTGAAGC
>JACDHU010000091.1 GCA_013820865.1 Chloroflexota bacterium | reverse complement strand
TCCGCATGCTGGTCGCTGAAGGGCGGCTGGTCGAGCAGGATGGCTCCTACTGCCCGGTCGGCGAGCTCTCGCAGCTTGCCGTTCCCGAGACGTTGACTGCGCTCATCGCCTCCCGGCTCGACTCCCTGGAGCCCGATGACCGGGCACTCCTCCAGGACGCGGCTGTTCTAGGACAGAGCTTCAGCACGGACGGCGTCGCGGCTGTAACCAGGTCGGATGGCACAGATCTGGAACCCCGTCTGCGGGCCCTGGTCAAGCGTGAGCTGCTCGTGCTCAGGGCCGATCCGCGCGCGCCGGACCGGGGCCAGTACGCATTCGTACAGTCATTGATCCGAGAGGTCGCCTACAACACGCTGGCCCGTGCGGATCGAAAGGCTCGTCACTTGGCGGCGGCACGACACTTCGAGATCCTCTCCAACGATGAGCTGGCTGGGGCCCTCGCCGGTCACTATCTGTCCGCGCACGAATTGGCTGCCCCTGGCGCGGAGGCCGAAGCGCTCGCCGCGCAGGCCCGGATCGCGTTGAAGGCGGCCGCTGATCGAGCAACGTCGCTCGGTGCCCACGACCAGGCGTTCCGATTCCTCGAGCAGGCCCTGCGAGTGACTCCCGATGCGGCCGAGCAGGCGGAGCTGCACGATCGTGCCGGTGCGTCGACCAGCTCCGCCGGGCGGCACGAGGAGGCGATCGAACAGTTCACGACGGCCCGCGAACTCTACGATGCGCTCGGGGATCGAGCGCGGGCAGCGGGTGCCGCCGCAGCGACCGCAAGAACCCTGCTGGACACGTACCGGTCGGACCAGGCGCTCGAACTCCTCGAGGCGGCACGCCATGAATACGCCGATCTTGCAGGTGATCCCATCCTGGTGGCCATCGATGGCCAACTCGCACGTGCCTACTTCTTCCTCGAGCAGGCGGATAATGCGATCGAGACGGCCGACCGCGTCCTGCCGGTCGCGGAACACTTCAACCTCGTCCACATCATCGCCGACACGCTGGTCACGAAAGGCACGGCGCTGCTCATGGTGGGCCGCACGCGCGAGGGGCTCATGCTCATATCGGGCGGCGGACAACTGGCAGAAGCCAACGACATGCCTGACGCTGCGCTCCGTGCCGCCATCAACCGCGGCTTCGCTGAAAGCCTCGATGATCCGCGGGCCGCACTGACATCCGCGCGAGAGGGACTCGCGCTTGCCCGGCGCCTGGGGCTCCGCTCCTTCGCGGTGGTGCTGACCGGAAACGCCGCCGAATATGCCATCCGCACCGGTGACTGGGAGCGTGCTAAGGCCGAGCTTCTCAGCCTCGGTGACATCGCGGAGGATTCGGACAGGGTCATCGTGCTTGCCGGGCTTGCCATGTTCGCGGCGGCGCGCGGAGAGGGCACTAAGGAAGAGACCTCGGAGCTCGACAGGATCAGACAGGGGTATAGCGATACGAGCACCGCGGCGCAGTACCTTGGAACCACCGCCCGGATTGCCACCTTTGAGGGACGTGATTCGGACGCTCGGCGGCAGTGGCTCGAGCTGACGACCATCTCCGACGCAGCGCTGGCAGAAACGATCAGCGAGGCCGCGCGTGCGGCCTGGTGGATGAAGGACGCCAAGGGCCTGCGTGACGACCTTGCGAGATTCGCCGGCACCGGGAGTGTCGGCAGAACAATCGAAGCCACGCAGGAGGCGCTCCGTGGTGGTCTCGCGGCGCTCGAGGGAAGGAGTGGGGAGGCCATCAGCCTATTCCGAAAGGCTCGCCGCGTCTTCCGAGACCTCAATCTTCCCTACGACGACGCGCTGGCCTGCATCGGCATGGTCTCCGTGCTCGCGCCATCAAGCGAGGCATACCGCGAGGCCGCCAGCGACGGTCGAAGTCTGCTCACCCAGCTTGGGTGTCCGCCGCTGCTGGCGCGGTTGGACGCGCTTACCGAAGGGCAAGCGACAGAGGATCCGGCCACGTCCGAGCCGAGATCCGCATCCAAGACCCAGATTTCGGCCGACGCCGGCTGAGGCGCCAGCACGTGACGTCAGGTACCATCGTCGCGCTCGCCGAGCGGGAGTAGCTCAGTTGGCAGAGCGCCACCTTCCCAAGGTGGATGTCGCGAGTTCGAATCTCGTCTCCCGCTCCATCCGCCTCCCGTCACACCTGTGCAGCGGATCGGTCCTGAAACCGCGTACGTCATCCGGCGGATATGCTGCGTGTGTGACCGATGACGCCCCCGAGGTCGACCCCTGGCGCTACACCGTCCGTTGGCCAATTCGCCAATACGAGCTGGACGTTCTCGGCCACGTCAACAACGCGGTGTATCTGAACTGGGCGGAGCAGGTCGCAATCGAACAGGTCGAGGCGCTCGGCTTCGGCCGCGAATGGTCACTCGCGCACGGGGGCGCCTGGGTCGTGCGTGAGCACCACGTGACCTATCACCGCCCGGTGGGATACGGGGATGTCGTCCTGGTGACCACGCTGCCGCAGGAGGTGAGGGGCGTCCGGGGATCGCGGCGCACCGAAATACACAGCGAGGCGGACGGCCAGCTCACGACCGAGATGCTCACGCACTGGGTCTGGATTCGCCTCTCGGACGGACGCCCGGCACGCATTCCACCCGACCTGCTCGCGCTCTTCGAACGCTGAAGCTGTTCGTCGTCGGTCCGTCACACTTCCGACGTACTATCCCGCAGATGCACGTCGTCGCCGTCCTCTTGGTCAGCGTGATCCTTGCCGCATGCGCCAGCCCCGCATCATCCACGCCGAACCCAACGGCGCCCTCGACACAGCCGACCGTGGAGGCCGAGAGCTCGTCGCCGGGCCCTACCGTCGAGCCGCTCCCCAGCGCAACGGCAGAACCGACGACCGCCGTCACGCCGGAGCCGCTGGCCTGGGAGGCTCTCGACGTGATCGGACCCGGCGCGCGCGAGGATCACACCTGGACCGCCGATCCCGGAGGCCGGATCGCGTACCTGTTCGGCGGTCGCGACGGCACGGCCGTGTTCGGCGACCTGTGGGCGTACGACCTCGAGGCCGATGACTGGACCGAGCTGGCGCAGGCGGCTGCCCCCGAGCCCCGCTTTGGGCACGAGGCGGTGTGGGTGGATGACATCGGCCTCGTGATCTTCTCCGGGCAGGCCGGTCCGACCTTCTTCAACGACCTGTGGGCCTTCGACCCCGCGGCGGGATCCTGGACGGAGCTGTCCGCAACCGGTGACATCCCGGTCTCACGCTATGGCAGCTGCGCCTCGATCGGGTCGGATGACCGGCTGTGGATCAGCCACGGATTCACGTCGGACGGTACGCGCTTCAACGACACGCGAGCCTACGATTTCGCCTCCGGCGCGTGGACCGATGAGACGCCAGACGGCGGCCTACCGGTGAATCGGTGCCTGCATGGCTGCTGGTGGACCGATGACGGGACCCTCACCCTGTACGGTGGACAGACGACGGGCGTCACCGCGCTCGGTGACCGGTGGACGCTCGATGACGGCCGATGGACACGCGTCGAGGGCACGGTGCCGCCGGACCGCAACCTGTACGCCCGGACCCGGCTCGACGGAGCCACGCTCATCTTCGGCGGGCAAGGACTGGACGGTGGCTTCCTCGATGACGCGTGGCTGCTGTCTGACGGCGCGGTCGACGCGGTTGCGATCGACGTCACCGGGCCGGCGGGACGCGCCGGCGCCGAGCTCGTCGCGGACGTCGCTCGCAATCGCGTCCTGCTGTTCGGCGGACGGGACGCCGATGGCGGGCTGGCCGACACCTGGGCACTGAGCGGGGTGGAGCTCGGCGGCTAGGCGTCAGTCGTGGTGTTCCTCGAGCGTGGCGCTGACCGATAGCTCGACGTTGTCGGCCAGCGCGCGCGAGATCGGACAATCTTCCTTGGCCGCCTGCGCCGCCGCGTCGAACGCCGCGTCATCGATCCCAGGTACCACGCCCACCACGTCGAGCTCCGAGCGGGTCACGGCCCAGCCATCATCGACCTTGTCGAAGGTGACCGTGGCGGAGACATGAACATGATCGGGCGGCGTTCCGGCCTTGGCCAGCGCCCCGGACAGCTGCATGGCGAAGCAGGACGAATGGGCCGCAGCCAGAAGCTCCTCTGGCGACGTGCGGCCATCGGCCGACTCGGTGCGGGATGCCCACGAGACGGGCAGATCCATGAAGAGCTCGCTGGTGCCGGCGGTGACGGTGCCGGAGCCTTCAGTGAGCGACCCGTTCCAGGTCACGGTGGCGGTTCGTGTGGCAGCCATGGGGTGTGGTTCTCCTGTGTCGTTCGTTGGCGCCCGGTGGATCAGCCTAGCGCAACGCCCGTCGATCAGCCGCGGCGTCGACGCGGCTGATATCTACCTCCAGCGCGCGCACATCGCTGGCCTTGGTGATCTGAACGCGGTAGCCACCGATCGTCAGATCATCCCCGGCCCGAGGAACACGGCCAAGAGCCGCGGCAAGCACGCCGTTCAGCGTGTCAGCCTGGGGATCGACGGCGCCCAACGCTTTCGCGAGATCCTCGTCCAGGCTGCGCAGGTGCGTGCCCGCATCCAACCCGACCGTCGGACGCGGCCCGGTGGTAGGCAGTTCAGGCGGCGACACCAGGCCGCGCAGGAGATCGCTGACATTCACAACGCCCTCGGAGCTTCCGAACTCGTCGACGACGAGCGCCATCTGCTGTCCTGATCCACGCAGCTGCGCAAGCACCGATTCGAGCGACGCATTCTCAGGCACGGCAACGAGCGGCCGTACCAGCTCGCGCCACCCCGCCTCGGCGTCCGGACCCTGGAGCTGCGTCAGTCGGCCGGCAAGATCGGCGAGATGCAGGTGGCCCAACACCTCGTCACCGTCACCGAAGACGGGGTAACGGACGTGGCGGGCGGCGCGAGCGGCAGCGAGCACCTCGTCGAGCGAGTCATCGGCATGTACGCCCACCACGCGCGGCCTCGGGACCATGACGTCCCGGGCGGTCAACTCGCGGAAACGGATCGCGTTGTGCACGGTCGACGGATTGACCTGCAGCAGGCCGGCGGCGGCGCTCGACGATACGGCTCCACTGAGTTCCTCGATGCCGAGCGCCTGGTGATGGCTGGCCATGCCGGCATCGATTCCGAACGGGCGCAGGATGAAGCGACCGATGCCATTCATCGCCACGGTCAGCGGGCGCAGGATGAACGCCATCACCTCGATCGGCAGCGCGATGATGTGCGCGACGCGCTCCGCATGGCGCAGCGAGATCGACTTCGGGACCAGCTCTCCGAAGATCATCTGCGTGGCCGTGATCAACGCGAAGGCGAGGATGCCGGCCACGAGCGCGGCGCTGATCGCCTCGGGCAGGCCGAGTGCGCCGATCGGTCCTGACAGAAGCTGGCTGACCGCGGGCTGCCCGATCCAACCGGCGGCGATGCTGGTGATCGTGATCCCGAGCTGATCGGCGGCGATGTAGTTGTCGAGGTCGTGGACTTGCTTCGCGACGATGCGCCCGAGACGGGTGCGCCCGTCCTCCAGCGCCGCAACCCGTGTCGGAGGCATGGCGACCAATGCAAACTCGTTGAAGACGCACAGGCCGTTGATCGCGATGAGGACGAGCACGGCCACGAGGGCCGGTACGACCGAGAGCGGACCGGTCGCGATCCCTTCGACGCCGGTCATCGCGCCTGCTCCCCAGCCACGTCAGCAGCAGCGATGCGCTCGACCTCGACGCTCGTTACGCGCATACCGCCCAAGGTTCGCACCCGCAGCCGCGCCCCCGGCAGCTCGACGGTGTCATCCACGCGCGGCAGCCGCTGGAGGAGCTCGGCAATGAGCCCACCGAGGGTCTCGGCCTGCACCTTTCCAATGACCAGCTGGAGCGGCTCCTCGGCGGCCGCGGCCAACGAGTAGTGGCCTGGGACCTCCCAGCGGTGATCCGCCACCTGGCGCGGCTCGCGGCGGTGTCGCTGCCGGTCATCAGGCAGCGGGCCGGCGATGAACTCGAGTACATCGCCGAGCGAGAGCAGGCCGTCCACGGTTCCGAACTCGTCGATCACCAGCGCCGTCTGCTGTCCGGCATCCGCCAGTTGCTCGATGGCGCGTCCCACGGTCGTGGAGTCGGGCAGCATCGTGATCGGCCTGACCAGTTCGGTCCACGCTGAATCGCCCTGGGCCAGGACGACCTCCTTGGCGTCCAGGATGCCGATCGGATCCTCAAGCGAGTCGCGGATGACCGGATAGCGGGTCCGGCCGTGGCGGGCGATGAGACGCAGCACCTCATCGCGATCGAGGCTCATGTCGATCGCGATGACCTCGCCGCGCGGGACCATAAGGCGTCGAATCGTCACTTCGCCCAACGACAGCGCCCGGCGCGCGAGTTGGAGCTCGCCCCGGCTGATCGTTCCGACCGATGCGCTGGACTCGAAGGCATAGCCCAGGTCGCGAGCGCTGAGCGATCGCTCGCCGCCGAGCGGGGTGACCTCGATGCCGACCAGGCGCAGGACCAGGTTGCCCGTGCCGTTGAGCAGGCTGACCGCGATTCCGAAGACCCCCACGAAGATGCGCATCGGCCATGCGACCCATAGCGCCGTGCCCTCCGGGCGCTGGAGGGCGATCGTCTTCGGCGCAAGCTCCCCGAAGACGATGTGGAGCGCCGTGATCAGCGAAAACGCAATGATCACGGCCGCCGCATGCGCCGCCGCCGAGGCGAAGCTACCGATGAGCGCCACCAGCGGAGGCTCGATGACCGCCGCCAGGATCGGCTCGCCGATGAAGCCAAGCGCCAGGCTGGCCATGGTGATGCCGAGCTGGCTGGCCGCGATGTAGCGGTCGAGGCCATCC
>JACDHU010000381.1 GCA_013820865.1 Chloroflexota bacterium | reverse complement strand
AGCCGGCGTTGAATGGCGCGACGCAGCGGGCGCGCGCCGTAGACCGGGTCGTAGCCTTCGCGCGCGAGCAGGGTGAGCGCGGCATCGGTCACTTCGAGGGTGAGGTTGGTCTCGGCCAGGCGACGAGCAACGCCATCAACCAGGAGCCCGACGATCTCGCGCAGCTGCGACTCGTCCAGCGGCCGGAAGACGATGGTCTCGTCCACGCGATTCAGGAACTCCGGCCGGAAATGGTCGCGCAGCGCCAGGCGGACCTTATCGGCGGCGCCCTCGAACGCATCGGGCCCGGCTTCCGCAGCCTCGATCAGGGCGGCAGACCCCAGGTTCGAGGTCATGATGATGACGGTGTTCTTGAAGTCGACAGTCCGGCCCTGTGCATCGGTCAGGCGTCCGTCATCCAGGAGCTGGAGCAGGACGTTGAAGACGTCGGGATGGGCCTTCTCGATCTCGTCGAACAGCACGACCTGGTAGGGCCGCCGCCGAACGGCCTCGGTCAGCTGGCCGCCCTCCTCGTAGCCGACGTAGCCCGGCGGGGCACCCATCAAGCGCGACACCGCGAACTTCTCCATGTACTCGCTCATGTCGATCCGGACCATTGCCTGCTCGTCGTCGAACAGGAACTCGGCGAGCGCGCGGGCCAGCTCCGTCTTCCCGACCCCGGTCGGTCCCAGGAAGATGAATGAGCCGATTGGCCGCTTCGGATCCTTGAGCCCGGCGCGAGCACGACGGATGGCGTCGGAAACCGCGGTGACCGCCTCTTCCTGGCCGATGAGCCGCGCGTGCAGCCGCTCCTCCATGTGAATGAGCTTCTCCGTCTCTGTCTCCAGCAGGCGCGAGGCGGGGATGCCGGTCCAGCGAGCGACGACCTCGCCGATGTCGTCAGCATCGACCTCTTCGGACAGCAGGACCGGTCCTGAAGCCTTGAACTCGCGCAACTGTTCTTCCAGCTCGGCGAGTCGTTTCTCAAGGTCAGTGGCGGTGCCGTACTTCAGCTCGGCGGCGCGGGCATAGTCGGCCGCGCGCTCCGCGGCTTCGATCTCTGGTTGGAGGCGCTCCTGCTCCTCGCGTGTGGCGCGGATGCCCGCCACGAGCTCTTTCTCGCGGTCCCACTGTGCCTTCATCGAGTCGCCCCGCTCGCGGAGGTCGGCAAGCTCGCGCTCCAGGGCATCGAGCCGCGCCCGGGAAGCCTCGTCGCGCTCCTTGCGCAGGGCCTCGCGCTCGATCTCGAGCTGCATCCGGCGCCGCTCGATCTCGTCCAGCTCAGCCGGCATCGAGTCCATCTCCATCCGCAGGCGGCTGGCCGCCTCGTCCACCAGGTCGATGGCCTTGTCCGGCAGAAAGCGTTCGGTGATGTAACGGTTGGAGAGCACCGCGGCCGCGACCAGTGCGCCGTCGGTGATGCGCACGCCGTGGTGGACCTCGTAGCGCTCGCGCAGGCCGCGCAGGATGCTGATCGTGTCCTCCACGCTCGGCTGGTCGACGATGATCGGCTGGAATCGGCGCTCGAGCGCCGCGTCCTTCTCGATGTGCTTGCGGTATTCGTCCAGCGTCGTTGCGCCGATGCAGTGCAGCTCGCCTCGCGCCAGCATCGGCTTCAAAAGGTTGGAGGCATCCATGGCGCCTTCGCTGGCGCCGGCGCCGACGACGGTGTGCAGCTCGTCGATGAACAGGATGATGGTGCCGTCCGAATCGGTGACCTCTTTGAGCACCGCCTTGAGGCGTTCCTCGAACTCCCCGCGGTACTTCGCGCCGGCGATCAGCGCGCCGAGGTCCAGCGAGATGACCCGGCGGTCGCGCAGGCCGTCCGGCACATCACCGCGCACGATCCTCTGAGCCAACCCCTCGGCAATGGCGGTCTTCCCCACTCCGGGCTCGCCGATGAGCACCGGGTTGTTCTTCGTCCGCCGGCTCAGGACCTGGATGACGCGTCGGATCTCCTCATCGCGGCCGACGACGGGGTCAAGGGCACCCTTGCGTGCGGCGTCGGTCAGATCGCGGCCGTACTTGTCGAGTGCCTCGTAGGTTGCCTCGGGGTTCTCGCTCGTCACGCGCTGG
>JACDHU010000090.1 GCA_013820865.1 Chloroflexota bacterium | reverse complement strand
CCGCCACCCTGCGAACGGACCTCAACTACCTGCTCGGCGAGCACCTGATCCTGGCCGCCAAGGCGACCGGCGCGGCCCTCGACGGCCGTGGCGAGCAGTTCGAGGCATACGGTGGCCTCCTGAACACGAACGGCACCGATCTCGGTGGCGCCATCGGCTCCATCTACGGCGACGAGGCCGAAGACGAGTGGAACCGTATCTGGAGCGCCCACAACGGGTTCTTCGTCGACTACACCACCGGTGTGGCGACCGATGACGCTGCCCTCGCGGACGGCGCCGTCGAAGACCTGACGACCATCTACGTTCCCGAGTTCAGCGCATTCCTGGCCGGAGCCACCGGGCTTCCCGAGGATGCCGTCACCGAGCTCGTGACCGATCACGTCCTTCAGACGAAGGCCGTCGTCGACGCACAGGCTGCCGGTGACTGGGAGGCCGCTTACGAGGCCATCCGCACCGCCTACGCTCACATGTCCATGATCGGCGACGCGCTTGCGCCGGCGATCGCCGAGGGCAATGACATCGAAGGCGACGCGACGAACGCCGGCGTCGGCTTCCGCACCGCCCTCAACCAGCTCCTCCAGGAGCACCTGTTCCTGGCCAGCTTCGCGACCGATGCCGCCATCGACGGCCGTGACGACGAGTTCGCCGCCGCTGGCGCCGCGCTCAATACGAACGGCACCGATCTCGGCGCCGCCATCGGCTCACTCTTCGGCGCCGATGCCGAAGACGAGTGGAACCGCATCTGGAGCGCTCACAACGGCTTCTTCGTCGACTACACCACCGGTGTGGCCACCGACAACCAGGCCGTCATCGACCAAGCCGTAGAGGACCTGACCACGGTCTACGTCCCCGAGTTCAGCGCCTTCCTGGCCGGAGCCACCGGGCTCCCCGAGGATGCGCTGGCCGAGCTGATCACCGAGCACGTGCTCACGACCGCCGCGGTCGTGGATGCACAGGGTGCCGGCGACGCTGCAGCGGCAGCCGATGCCGACCGCGAAGCCGCCATGCACATGCGCATGCTGGGCGACCCGCTCGCCGAGGCCATCGTGGCCGCACAGCCGGAGAGCTTCCAGTAGTAAGCCCTCTCTCTCACGGGGCGGTTCGGGTCAGCCCGGACCGCCCCGTTTCTCATATCCGAAAGGTGTAGACCGATGCGAACAAGACTCTTCCTGGCCCTGGGCCTGGTTCTCGCCCTCGCGGCGTGTTCCACGTCTGACGGCGGCGGCGCAACTGATGGCGGCGCAACTGACGCAGCCGGAGGCGATGCCCTGACGGTGACTGTCTCCGACTTCATGATCGACCCGAGCGACCTCGAGGTCGCGGGCACCACGGTCACCATCGACGTTGTCAACGACGGACCCACACCCCACAACCTCAGCGTGCGCGACGCCGATGGCGAGGTCGTCATGGCGACGGCCGACCTCAGCACCGATGAGACCGAAACGATCACCGCCGAGCTCGAGCCCGGCGAGTACACGATCTTCTGCTCACTCGACGGCCACGAGAGCCTCGGCATGAGCGGCACCCTGACCGTCAGCGGCTCCTAGATCCCGACGGCCACCGCGTGGTCATCCAGCCTCGGCTCGGCGTCCACCACCGGGTTCTCGATCGAGCCGATGCCCTCGATCTCGCAGCGCATCACGTCGCCGCCTCGCAGATAGCGGGGGGGCGACTGGTAGTGCCCGACCCCCGCGGGCGTGCCGGTGGCGATCACGTCACCCGGCTCGAGCGTGATGGTGCGCGACACGAATGCCACGATGGTCGCCACGTCGAAGACCATCTCCGTCGTGCTCGAGTCCTGCCACGGCTCGCCGTTGACGAACGATCGGAGCCGCAATGACTCCGGGTCACCAAGCTCGTCGGCGGTGACAACGAGCGGGCCCATCGGCGCAAAGCCGTCCGAGCCCTTCGCGCGCAGCCATTGGCGATCCTCCGCCTGGAGATCGCGCATGGTGACGTCGTTGACGACCGTGTAGCCGAAGACCGCGTCCAGGGCTTCCCCGCGACCGATGTTCGACGCGCGTCGTCCGATCACCACTCCCAGCTCACACTCCAGGTCGAGCTTCTCCGTCGCGATCGGACGCGTCACCTCTGCGCCCGGATCGGTCACCGCGTTCGTGAACTTGCTGAACAGCATCGGGTAGCGCGGGGGCTCGAGGGACTGCTCGCGACAATGATCGTGGTAGTTGAGGCCCACGCAGATGATCTTGCCCGGCCGCGCGATCGGCGCACGAAGCGTCACGGTTGCGGGATCCAGCAGCTCGCCGCCGACGTCAGCGCTGGCTCCCATCGCCAGAAACTGACCCACATCGGTGACGCCGAGCGCGTCGGTCAGGTCGCGGATGCCGTCTTCGGTCTGGATGCCAAGGCGGCGGTCGTCGGAGCCGCGGGTGAAGGACAGAAGCCGCATCGGTCTCAGGCCTCGCTGAAATACGTTCGGGATGATTGGCGTACCAGGCCGATGACGAGGCCGATGCTGATGATCGCGCCGATGGGCGCCAGGAGGATGAACCAGCCGCTGGCCGCCGTCGCCGGCATATTGAGCAGCACCGGTGGAAGGCCGGCCAGCACGGGAACAGCCAGCAGCGCGATGCCGATGGCGAAGCGAAGCGCGATTCGCTTGCGCTGTATCGCCACCGTGATGCCGAACAGGATCAATGCCAGCTCGATCATCATGAAGATGCCCAGGATGCTGAACGGCGCGCGCTCGCTGAAGTCGACGAACTCAACGATGCGGCCCAGGAACAACCCCGTCAGCCCGAGCAGCGCGAAGGCCCACACGAACCACAGCCGAACAGCCAGCGGCATGGGTGGCTGAGGCTCGTCGGGCGCGGACATTCGGACTGATCGTAGCAAGAGGCGGGCATGGGCGCCGCGCAGCCGCGTGCGCTGGTCGGGCCCGCCGCCCCGCTCCTTTTGCGCCCCGGTGCAAACAACTGGCAAGGACGGCCGATTTCGGCCTCTTCCCGCTGGCCGATTTGCACCGGGGAGCAAATTCTGGGGTCAGAACCGCTTGAATGGATCGCAACTTCCCAGTTGCTTGCGCCGGGGTGCAAATTCACGCACGTCGCCGTTGCGACGCTCGGGACCGCACCGCCTACCATCCATTGATGGATTGGCTGGCCGAGCTGTTCGAGACGAATCGGATCATCGTCCTGTCGGTCTCCGGGCAGGTCTTCTTCGTCATGGGCCTGGCGGTCGCGCTCCAGAGCCGGCAGCGATCCGAGCTGCCCCTGGCTCGCCCGCTGGGCTGGCTGGCCGGATTCGGCATCGTCCACGGCCTCATGGAATGGGGCTACCTCTTCATTCCCATCCAGTCCGGCTTCCTGCCGCAGCCGCTGATCGAGGGACTGCTCGTCCTCCAGCTCATGCTCAAGCCGATCAGCTTCGCTCTCCTCTTCCAGTTCGGCGTTGAGCTCCTCCTGAGCACCGGCGGTGCCAGGCCATGGCTACGGCTGGTCCCGACCTGCGTGGTGGGGCTGTGGGCCGTGGCCACCGTGACGCTGTCGAGTACCGTCGCGAGCGGCTTCATCCCCGAGACTGGCCCCTGGGTCCGAGCCGACGAGATCGGGCCGGCGCTCGCGGCCGTCGGCTCACCGCTGGCCGTCGGCGACGTCACGGCCCGCACCCTGCTTGCCCTTCCCGGCTCGGTGGTGGTCGCGCTCGCACTGCGCCGCACGATGCGCCAGCTCGGACCCGCGGCCGGTCCGCGCGTGGCCGGCGCGCTCTCGACCGCAGCCTTCGCGTTCGGGGTGTATGCCGTCGTCGCCGGCCTCGTGCCATTGCCGGCGCCGTTCCCGCCGGCATCGGTCATCAACGATCGCGCCGTGCTCACCGCCATCGGTGTGCCGATCGAGGTTTTCCGTTCGCTGACCGGGCTGGCGATCGCGCTTGCCGTGATCCGCAGCCTGAACCTGTTCGAGCAGGAGACCGATCGCGCTCTGGCCGAGGCGCGCCACCGCGAGCTCCTCCTCCGCGAGCGCGAGCGCATCGGCCGCGACCTCCACGACGGGATCATCCAGTCGATCTATGCCGCCGGACTCCATCTCGAGCAGGCATCGACTAAAGACGGCGCTGACGCGAAGCGCATCGGCACCGTCATGGATGAGCTCAACCGGATCACCGGAGACATTCGCAGCACCATCTTCGACCTGCGCTCCGGCGAGCTCGAGTCACGCGATGCCGAGGCCATCGTGCTTGCCGTTGCCGATGAGCTCCAGGCGCATAGCCTGATCGGCCTCGAGATCGGCTGGGAGGGACTGTTCCGGCCGCGCCTGCACCACGAGCAGGCGGAGCATCTGCGCCACATCGTGACCGAGGCGTTCAGCAACGTGCTGCGTCACGCCCACGCCAGGAACGTAACGGTCAGCATGCTGTGCACCCAGCGACGATTCACGCTCGAGATCCGCGACGATGGAGCAGGATTCGACGCCGATGCACCAACGGAGCGAGGGCGACGCGGTCGCGCGCAGGGGCTCGCCAACATGCGCCGGCGGGCCGAGCTCCTCGATGGCGCGATTACCGTCGAGAGCGTGTTCGGGCAAGGAACGCGCCTGTCGCTTACGATGCCCGTGGCCACCACGCGCCGACCCTCATGAATGAACAACCTCAACCGACCACGCCCGACGCGGCCATCCGCATCCTCATTGCCGACGACCACGAGGTGGTTCGCATCGGTCTGGCGGCGCTGCTCGACGCACAGGCGGGTTTCGCGGTCGTGGCCCAGGCTGCCTCGGGCGACGAGGCCGTCCGGCTGGCACGAAGACATCGGCCCGACGTGGTGGTCATGGACATTCGCATGCCCGGCGGCTCCGGCATCGACGCCTGCCGCGCCATCACCGACGAGCTGGCCGGCACACCTGTCGTGATGCTGACCAGCCATGCCGACTCGGTCTCATTGTTCGACGCCATCGATGCCGGCGCGTCGGGATACGTGCTCAAGCGCGTCGGCTCGTCCGAGCTGGTTGATGCGGTGCGCACGGTGGCTGGCGGTGGGTCGCTGCTCGATCCTGCCGTCACGCGCAGCGTGCTGGATCGGCTGAGAAATGCGAGCCGGCTGGAGGAGGCGGGAGCCTTCGCCGATCTGACCGATCAGGAGCGCCGCGTGCTCGCGCATCTTGCCGACGGCGCCTCCAACCGGGAGGTCGCCGAGCGCATGGGCCTGGCCGAAAAGACCGCGCGCAACTACGTCTCGAGCATCCTCGCCAAGCTGACCCTCGAGAGCCGCGCGCAGGCCGCCGGCTACGCGATCCGTAACCGCCTGCCGGAGCTCGAGGAGATCAACGGATGAGACGCGCGCTGGGCTGCCTCGCGATCACTGCGCTGCTGGTCAGTGCCTGCGCCGCCGAGCCCACTCCCCCGCCGATGCCTTCGGGCACTCTGGCCGAGTCGCCCTCGCCAGAGGCGACGCTGGCACCAACCTCGGTGCCCTCGTTGACAGCCGAGCCGTCGCCATCGGCCAGTCCAGAGCCGCCCCTCTCCCTCGACCTGCCCACCGAGTCGGATGCGCGCATCGTCAACGTCAGCGTTGCGCCCGAGGTCGCGGCCGATGGTGACGGCGAGATCCTGGTGACGGTGACGAGCGCCGCCGACGAACGCATCGATGAGCTCGTGCTGCGCTGGCCGACCGAGCTGAACGACACGCTGTTCCTGGCGCCCTTCTCACCAACCGACGACCGCATCCGCGAGGGCGGCCCACCGCTCGTTCAAGCGTGGACGAAATGGGTCATCGGCCCCGGCGAGCAGGATGAGCCGGACGGAACGGTCTCGCTGGGCTACGGCCCGCTGCTCGACGGTGCGACGCTCGAGATCCGGCTCTTTGTCACCCGCAACGCACCCGGACCGGTCGCCTTCGACCTCCAGGTCCTGAGCAAGAACAACGTGCTCACGCTCGATGACGGAGAGCCCGCGGAGATTCGCGTCGAGGTGCCCTGATGCGGAGCATCCTGCCTGCCTGGACCGATACCGACGCCGCACTCCACGCCCGCCTCGGCGAGGCAATCGATCCCGATCGCAAGGTGCTCGGCGCGCTCGAGCGCATCACGCCAATCAGCGGAAAGCGCATCGCGGACGTCGGGACCGGCATCGGCCACTACCCGATGCTCCTGGCGCGCCGGGCCGGGCGAACGTACGGCATCGAGTCTGATCCCGAGCTCCTCGTCGCCGCTCGACGCCGCGCATCGAGCTCGCATCAGCCGAACATCCGTATCGTCGAGGGTCATGCCGGTTCGCTTCCGCTTCGCGATGGCGCGGTCGACATCGTGCTGAGCAGCCACATCGACCCTGACGATGCTTCGCTGCCGGCGGTCGCCGAGGCTTTCCGCGTCATCCGACCTGGTGGACGGCTCATCGTCATCGGCTACTACGGTCGCGACGACGTCGCCGCGCTCCTCGAGCCGGAGGTCGTAGCCCACGCCCGCGACGCTACGCAACGTCGAACCGGATGGTGGCTGCGGAACGGCTTCAAGATCAAGGTGGTGCACGCTCGACTGGATCTCGGTGACCAGGTCACCGCCCACGAGCTCTTGCCGCGCCTCTACGGCGACCGGGGCCGGGCTCACCTGATGGGGCCGCATCGGCCGTATCTGCGCCTCAACCTGGGGCTCTATCATCGCGAAAAGGCCGTCAGCGCCTGATCGCTGCGGAATCGGTGGCGTTCGGGCGCCATGCCTGCGCAAAACGGCTTGCGGGGACGATTCGAGCCGGATATGATCCTCTGCGTCCGAAGGTCAGGCTCTTCTCCCCCCGGAGCCTGGCCTTCGGCGTATCCGTCCAATATTGCGTGTGCTCCCCGCGGCGACGC
>JACDHU010000380.1 GCA_013820865.1 Chloroflexota bacterium | reverse complement strand
TGGTAACCGCGTGCAGCACGCCCTGCGCGCCTTCACGCCCGACGACCTCAAGGTCGTTCGCGCCACGGCGGACACCTTCCCGCGCACTGAGCTGTACGACGTTGAGGCCGAGCTCACGATGCTCGGCACGGGCGAAGCGCTCGTCACGGCGCTCGACCTCAAGGGTCGACCCATGCCCACGGCCCGAGTCATGATGCGGCCGCCGATGTCGCTCATGGCCCAGATCGAGCCGGCGGCCTTGGATGCGGTCGTAGCCGCCTCGCCGATCGCGGCGGAGTACGCCGTTGACACGGATCCGGAATCGGCCAAGGAGATGCTCGCCGCGCGCCTGGTTCGGGCGACGGAGGCCGCGAAGGAGCCGATGGCCGAAGTCGCGGATCCCGAGTCACCCGGCGAACGCAAGATGCGTCCCACCACGGCTCCCGAGCGCGGGGTCGATTGGGGCAAGCTCGCGACAGAAGGTTCACGCGTCGCGCGGTCCGGTGCTTTCAATACTGTCCTGCGCGCCGTCTTCGGGATCCTCACCCGCCGCCGCTGACTGTTGTTCAGCGCCGGAGTGCCTCGCGGGCAACGTCGGGCACGTCGGTGACGAAGCCCCACAGGCCGCAGGCCGCCAGGTGCTGCATCCGTTCTGGGTCGTTGACGACGTAGCAACCGACCTCGCGGCCATAGATCTGGGCCTGCGCCATGATCGGTAGGGGATCAATGCCAAGATCCCCCTCCCACGGGAAGACACCGGTATGCCCGTGCTCGGTGGCCCACACCAGGGCGGGCTCCACCGGCTGCGTCGGCACCAGCAGGTATCCGGTTCTGATCTCTCGATCCAGCTCGCGCACGCGCTCGATGGCGTGCTCGTCGAAGCTGATGACCACCAGGCGGCCGCTGGAGCGAACCGAATGACTGCGGACGGACGCCACGACCGCGTCCGCGGCTGCGCGCGCCTTGATCTCGATCACCAATCCCACTTCATCGGGCAGCCATTCGAGCACCTCGGGCAGCGTCGGGACGGTCAGGCCACGACCGGCGAAGGGGAAGCCGGAGTCATCGGGGCGAATGAAGGCGGCGCCGGCATCGGCCTCGCGAATCTCGTCCATGGTGCGCTCAACAACCGCGCCAGTGCGGTCGGTCGTGCGGTCGAGGGTGTCGTCGTGGATGACGGCGAGCTCGCCGTCGACCGTGAGATGCACGTCGAGCTCGATGGCATCGGCCCCGGCCTCTACACCCAGGCGAAAGGCCTCCATCGTGTTCTCGGGCGCCTGCTTCGACGCGCCCCGGTGTGCGACCACGATCGTCATCGGCTCATGCCCTCCAACAGCGCATCCGTTGCGGCCTCCTCGTTCTCGGGCTCGCCCTCGGGCACACCGCGGAGGATCCAGATCCCCACCAGCAGCAGCACGAACAGCGAGGCGATCGCCACCCGATAAGCATCCCGCTCCAGGCCCTCGAGCAGCGTTGCGACAATGATGCCGTAGATGATGGGACCGGTGACGGCGCTGAACTTCCCGACCAGCCCGTACAGGCCGAACATCTCGCCGATGCGGTCGGGCGGCGCAAGGCGAAGCAGCAACAGCCGATCCACCACGCCAACCCCGCCGAGGCCCGCACCCAGGAGTGCACCCGCGAACAGGAAGGGAACCGGCTCCAGGAAGGCGGTGATGATGGTGAGGCCGACGGCCCAAACCCCTAGTACGGCGAGCAACGTTCGGCGCGGCCCCCATCGGTCGGCCAGCGCGCCCCATCCCAGCGAAGCGATGACGGCAACCACCGTGAGGATGAGGAGCACCTGGAGTGCCTGGCCCTCGGTGAAGCCGATGGCGTTGACGGCGAACGCGCTCATGACCACGATCGCGGTGTTGACAGGGTCCGAGTAGAAGAAGCGCGCCACGATGAAGCGGAGGAGCCCCGGAGCCTGCCGCGCATGGCGAACGGTCTGGGCCAGTTGGCCGAACGAGCGGACCGCATCGGTCGTGCGGAACGGCGTGCCGGCGCGCTCGCGCTCGCGCACGAGCAGGAATAGCGGTCCGGCGAAGACCAGGAATAGCCCGGCCACGAGCACGAAGG
>JACDHU010000379.1 GCA_013820865.1 Chloroflexota bacterium | reverse complement strand
ATGGCAACGTCACGGGGGTGGGGGATGATGACCAGAGCATCTACCGCTTTCGAGGTGCGGCGCTGGGGAATATCCTCGGCTTCCGTGAGGCGTATCCGAAGGCCACCAGCGTGGTGCTGGTCGACAACTACCGCAGCCGGCAGCCGATTCTCGACGCCGCGCATCGGCTGATCAAGCACAACGGTCCCGACCGACTCGAGGCGCGAGAAGGGCTCGACAAGCGACTCAAGGCACGTTCGCGCTTCGCCAGACCCGAAGCAGAGGCAGGTCCGATTGAGCTGGCGGGATTCACGACGGGCTCCGACGAGGCCGACGCCATCGCCGACCGCGTCGGCACATCCATGCGAGCAGGACGCCGGGCGGGCGAGCACGCCATCCTGGTGCGCGGCAATCGCGATGCGGACCCGTACGTGCGCGCGCTGAACATGGCGCACATTCCGTGGCGCTTCAGCGGGACCGCCGGCCTGTACCGCCAGCCGGAAGTGCGGGTACTCATCAGCTTCCTGCGCGCCGTCAATGATCCGGACGACTCGGTCAGCCTGTATGACCTCGCCACGAGCGAGATCTTCGGGCTCTCGCCAGCCGACGTGACGCTGGCCATGAACCGCGCGCGTCGACGACGTGCCAGCCTGGGGGTCGCGCTCGCGGAGGCGGGGGATCGACCGCAGGATTCGCCGTTCACCCTGCGCGCGCTCGAGGTCGTGCAGCGCCTGATGGGAAGCCTCGCGACGCATCGGTCCATGAGCACGGAGCGTACCTGCGGGGAGCTGCTGTATCACTTCATTTCGACCTCGGGATGGCTGGCGCGCCTGGCGCACGAGGCTCGCGAGACAGGGGAGGAGCGCCTGGCCAATGTGGCTCGCTTCTTCGAGATCGTCCGACGCCAGGGCGGCCTGTTGCGCGACGACCGGCTTCCGTTCCTGGTCGCCCAGCTCGATACGCTGATCGAAACCGGCGACGACCCCTCCACCGCCGATGCCGAGCCCGATGAAGGCGAGGCGGTGCACGTCCTGACGTATCACAAGGCCAAGGGCCTCGAGTTCGGCGTGGTGTACATGGTCGGGCTCGTGGCCGATCGCTTCCCCGGACGCGACCGGCGCGACCTGCTCCAGATGCCCGATGAGCTGCTGGCCGACGCACCGCCCGCCGACGAGTCGCACCACACCGCGGAGGAGCGCCGGCTGTTCTACGTTGGGATGACGCGCGCGCGCGAGGAGCTGATCCTGACCTGGGCGGCCGACTACGGCATGCATCGCTCGCGCGTCAGCCAGTTCGTCACCGAGGCTCTTGATCTGCCGCCGGCTACGCCATCGGAATCGGTGCGTCCCGCGCTGCTGGAACAGCTCGGCCGCCACCAGGGCTCGCCGACGAGCCACGCTCCGGTGGCGCCACGTCGTGCGTTGGGCGACCGCCCGCTCAGCCTCAGCTACGGGCAGATCCACGACTACCTCGAATGTCCGGCCAAGTACCGATACGGTCACGTGGTTCGCATCCCGACGCCGGTCTCACATCAGATGGTCTATGGCCGTGCGCTGCACGCGGCGGCGCAGGCGTATCACCGACGGCAGATGGTCGGTCGCCCGATGACGCTCGAGGAGCTCGACGCGGCGCTCGACGCGGCCTGGGAGTCGGTTGGTTTCCTCACCCGCGAGCACGAGGAGGCACGGCGCGCTGCCGCTCACGACGCCGTGCGCCGGTTCTGGGAGGAGCAGCAGCGCGACCCGGCCCGGCCGACCGCCATCGAGCAGGACTTCACCGTGGCGTTCGGGCCGGACCGGCTTCGGGGCCGATACGACCGGGTGGATCGCGACGAGGCCGGACGCGTCGTGATCACCGACTACAAGTCGAGCGACGTTCGTGATCTGACGACCGCCAACCGGCGCGCTCGCGAGTCGCTCCAGCTGTCGATCTATGCCCTGGCTTACGAGGCGCAGCACGGGTCACTGCCTGATGAGCTGGCGCTTCACTTTCTTGAGTCAGGAATCGTGGGTCGCAGCGACGCGGGAGAGAAGCGGCTGGAGCGCGCCCAGGCCAAGCTCACGCTGGCGGCCGACGGTATTCGAGCC
>JACDHU010000378.1 GCA_013820865.1 Chloroflexota bacterium | reverse complement strand
ACCTGCGCGCGGCGCTGCGGGCAAGCCGTCCATCGCTGATCATTCTCGACGATGACCTGCCCGATGGAAGCGGCGGTGATATGGCTCGCGAGCTCTGCAACGACCATCGTACGAACGATGTGCCGCTGCTCGTGTGCACGGCTGCACCTCCCAACCGCTGCGCCGACATCGGCCGTTGGGTGCCGGTGCTGTCGAAGCCGTTCAATCTTGATGACATGGAGAGTTACTTCGCCGCGGCGACACGGACGTCTCGTCGGAGCGACCACTCACGACGAACAACGCGCTAGGCTGGATGCGTGCGAGCGCTCATCCTCACCAACGAATTCCCGCCGGAGATCTACGGCGGCGCGGGCGTCCATGTCGATGAGCTGACCCGGAACCTTCGTCCGCTGATCGAGCTTGACGTGCGAACGTTCGGGAGCATGGCGGAGGCCGAGGCGGGCTGGCGTGTGCGCGGATACCCGACCGAACATGACGTGCGCGCCGCCGATGTGCGACTGGCGCCGATGCTCGCGGCCCTGTCACGCGATCTCGGCATGGTTGCCGACCCGGTCAACGCTGATGTGGTGCACGTCCATACCTGGTACACCCATCTCGCCGGGCTGTTGATCCGCCTCGCGTATGGCATCCCGCTCGTCCTCACCGTTCATTCGCTCGAGCCACTGCGGCCGTGGAAGCGCGAGCAGCTCGGGGGCGGGTACGAGGTGAGCTCGTGGGTCGAGCGCACGGCCATCGAGTCCGCCGACGCGGTCATCGCCGTCAGCCGTGGGACGCGCGACGACGTGCTGCGGCTGTTCGATGTCAACCCCGAGCGCGTGCATGTGATCCACAACGGGATCGACCCCGATTTCTATGCGCCGGACTCCGGGACCGATGCGCTGGCGCGGCATGGCGTCGACCCGACGGTGCCCTATGTCCTGTTCGTGGGACGGATCACGCGCCAGAAGGGGATCGTTCATCTCGTGCATGCGATCGAGCACCTCGATCCGGGCATCGGCGTCGTGCTCTGCGCGGGCCAGCCAGATACTCCCGAGATCGCTCGCGAGATGGAGGCCGGGGTCCGCGCCGCGCAGGCAGTGCGGCCGAACGTGGTGTGGATCGGCGAGATGATCAGCCGCACCGACGTACGGCAGCTGTACTCGCATGCCGCGGTGTTCTGCTGTCCATCGGTCTATGAGCCGTTCGGCATCATCAATCTCGAGGCGGCCGCCTGTGAGACGCCGGTCGTCGCATCCGCCGTCGGCGGAATTCCCGAGGTGGTGGTCGATGGCGAGACCGGCCTTTTGGTCCCCGTCGAGCTCTCGCTGGATGACCCGATGTCGCCGGTCGACCCCGATCGTTTCGAGCGCAACCTCGCCGGCGCCATCAATGCGCTCATGGCCGATGCCGCCACGCGCGAGGTCATGGGGCGCGCCGGCCGCCGTCGCGCCGTCGAGCACTTCAGCTGGGACGCGATCGCCCGCCAGACCGCCGACCTGTATCGGACCCTTGTTCCCTAGCGGACGGTGTGATCGACGACAGCCATGACGCCAGGAGCGTGGCGCCGTCATCGGTCAGGATCGACTCGGGGTGGAACTGGACGCCTTCGACGGGATGGGATCGGTGCCGCACGCCCATGACCTGGCCGTCATCGGACCATGCGGTGACTTCGAGCTCGGGAGGGAGCGAGGCACGTTCGATGGCCAGCGAGTGATAGCGGGCCGCGTCGAAGGGCGAAGGCAGCGCCGCGAACGAGCCGCCCTGCGCGTGGTGAATCGGCCAGGCCTTGCCGTGCACTGGAGGCACCCGAACCACGGAAGCGCCATAGGCGACGCCGATCGCCTGGTGACCCAGGCAGACCCCGAGGGTTGGCACCGATGGACCGAGCTCGCGGATGAGCTCGACGCTGATCCCTGCGCCTTCCGGCCGCGACGGACCGGGGGAAATGACGATCGCATCCGGTGAGAGGGCCTGGACCTCGTCGACCGTGATCTCATCGTTGCGGACGACCGTGACATCGGCTCCAACGTGGGCCAGCTGGTGCACGAGGTTGTAGGTGAAGGAATCGTAGTTGTCGAGCAGGAAGACTCTCATGCCTC
>JACDHU010000089.1 GCA_013820865.1 Chloroflexota bacterium | reverse complement strand
CTCGCGCCGGATGTGCTGCTCGCGCGCCTGGAGGGTAAGGACATAGCCCTTGCGCCCGGCGACATCGCGCGTCGCGCCGACCAGCCGGCCGGGCATCTGCCGCACCGATGCCATCCGCGCCGCCATAAGGCCGACATATGGGCCACCGAAGCTCGCCGGAATGCCGAGCGGCTGCCCCTCGGCCGTGACGATATCGGCGCCGTTCTCGCCCGGCGCGGCGAGCAGGGCCAGCGAGGTCGGCTCGACGACCGCGACGAGCTGAGCGCCGCCCGCGTGTGCGGCATCGGCCAGATCGCGCATCGGTTCGAGCTGGCCGTAGAAGTTCGGCTGCGCCGCGATCAGGCAGGCGACCTCGCCCAGCGCCTCGACGGCGGCCGGATCAGTCGTGCCGGTTCCGCCGTCCGTGAGGTCGATCGGCAGGGTCACAACCTCGATCCCCGGACCCGAGCAATACGTCTCCAGGACGCGCCGGTAGTCGGGGTTGACGCCAGCCGACACGGCGACGCGGTTGCGCCGCGTCAGACGGCAGGCCATCAGCGCGGCCTCCGCGGTGGCCGTGGCGCCATCGTAGTGAGAAGCGGTGGCGACCTCCATCTGCGTCAGCTCGCAGATCAGCGACTGGAACTCGTAGATGCTCTGCAGCGTTCCCTGGCTGACCTCGGGCTGGTACGGCGTGTAGGCGGTCGCGAACTCGGGCCGGCCGATGACCTCGCCGACGACCGACGGCACGAGGTGCCGGTACACGCCGGCCCCGAGGAAGCTCACCTCGGGAATGCGGTTGCGCCCGGCCAGCCGCGCCAGCTCGGTCCGGACCTCCTGCTCGACCAGCGGCGGCGGCACGTCCCAGGCCGAGGCACGGACCGCGCTCGGGATATCGGCGAACAGGTCCTCCACCGACTCGACACCGATGGCGGCGAGCATGCGCTCACGGTCGGCGGCGGTGTGCGGGGAGTAGCTCATCAGGGCCGAACGGCTCAGGCGGTCTCGGCGGTGTAGGCGTCGGCGTCCATCAGTGCGTCAACCTCGGACGCATCGGCCAGATCCACCTTCGCGATCCAGCCGTCGCCGAACGGATCGCTGTTGAGGAGCTCGGGCGACTCGCGCAGCGTCTCGTTGACCTCGACCACCTCGCCCGAGATCGGAGAGAACAGGTCGCTCACTGCCTTGACGCTCTCGACGACGCCGAAGGTCGCGAACTGACCCAGGCTGGATCCGACGTCGGGCAGCTCGACGAAGACGATGTCACCAAGCTCATCGGCCGCGAAGCTGGTGATGCCGATGGTGGCGCGTGAGCCTTCAACGCGAACCCACTCGTGCTCCTTCGAGTAGCGCAGATCATCGGGGAGTGCCATTGGCGAATCAAACCTCCTGGGGCGGTCGGGCATCACGGACCCGTCAGTCGCGCGGGCGCTTATAGAACGGCAACTTTACCTGTTCGGCCCGATACGGGCGTTCGCGGACGACCACGTCGAAGGTATTTCCGATGTCCGAGAGCTCCGCCGGGACGAGCGCCATGGCGATCTTCTCACCCAGCGTCGGGGACAGGGTCCCGCTGGTCACCTTTCCGACGGCAGTGCCGTTAGCCCGCACCTCGTACCCCGCGCGCGGGATCGCATTCTCGAGCATTTGCAGGCCGATGAGCATGCGCGATGGGCCGGCGAGCGCGATGGCCTGGAGCGCCGCGCGCCCCACGAAGTCGCCCTTCTCGAGCTTGACGACGCGACCCAGGTTGACCTCGAACGGGTTGGTGTCCCGATCCAGCTCATTCCCATACAACGGCATGCCGGCCTCGAGTCGCAGCGTGTCGCGCGCGCCAAGGCCGCACGGACGAAGGCCGTGACGCTCCCCCGCCGTAGTCACGGCTTCCCAGAGTTCGCGCGCCCGGTCGGCATCGCAGAAGAGCTCGAAGCCGTCCTCGCCGGTATAGCCGGTACGCGCGACCAGGCAGTCGATGCCGGCCACCGCGCCGCGGGCCGAGCGATAGTTGCCGATGGCATCAAGATCGACGTCCGTCAGCTCGGCGACCAGGGCTGCGGCATTCGGGCCCTGCGGTGCGACCAGGGCGGTGCGGTCACTGCGGTCATCGAGGCTGGCGTCGAAATCACCGCGGACCAGGAGCTCGTCGAGCTGCTCAACCACCGCCTCGCGGTTGGAGGCGTTGCAGACCACCCAGAACCGTCCGTCCGCAAGCCGATAGATGATGAGATCGTCGATGATGCCGCCATCGTCCTGGCACAGCATTGAGTACTGCGCCTGCCCGACGACCAGCGCGCCCGGATCGCTCGCGACGGCGTGGCGAAGGAACGCCACCGCCTCCGGGCCGTCTATTTCGATCTCGCCCATGTGCGACAGGTCGAACAGGCCAACCGCGCTGCGCACCGTGCGGTGCTCCTCGAGGATCGATGCGTACTGGATCGGCATCTCGTACCCCGCGAACGGCACGAGCCGCGCACCCAGCTCGCGATGCAGGTCCGTGAGCGGCGTTCGGCGCGGCTCCGCGGCCCCGGTCACGCCGTCGCCTCGGCCGCCGTCACGCTCACGTCCGTGGCGGCTGCGTGCAGCGCAGCGGCAGCCGCTTCGAGGACCGAGCGCTCGGTGGCGTGATTCACGATCGCGAGCGCCTCCTCCATATCCGTCCAGCGCGCCTCGTCGAACTCCGCATCATGCTCATCGAGCGCTCCACCGACCGGTCGCATCAGGAAGAAGTGGACGGTCTTGTTGAATCGGGTCGAACCGCGCACGAAGACGTAGCGAATCGACCGCAAGGGTCGCTCGATCTCCACGATCAGGCCGGTTTCCTCGCGCGTCTCGCGCAGCGCGGTCTCCTCGATCGTCTCGCCCGAATTCGGCGTGCCCTTTGGCAGCGCCCACAGGCGCGGAATCAGCCGATGGACGAGCAGGACCTGCATCCGGCCATCGACGGTGCGGTGAACGACGCCGCCGGCGCTGGTGGCGCGGGCGGTGCGCTGGACGGCCACGGCGCGCGCTATGCGCGTCGTGCGCGCGGCAGCCCGAACGGAAGTGCGGGTCGGCGGGCGGGAAGCCGGGTGGCACGACCGACCGCGGGAAATCGGAATCGGCTCGTCTGCGAGCGCAGCGCGCCAACGGTCGACGTCATCGGCGTCGACTTGCGTGGTCGGTGGTAGACGGTGCGCAGCCGATCAAGTCCGAGGCGCGACTGATGCGCCGAACGTCGGCTCGAACCGAAGTCGATCGACGGGTGAGAAACGAATCGAGCCACCAGACTTACGCGCATGGCGAGCATTGTACGCCCGGTGGTTGGTCGCGCAAGCCTATCGGTGCCCCAGGTCATCTATTTGAGGACCGATACAGCGTCTCGGTCTGGGCGACACGCTGCTCGACCGCGAACCGTCCGGCATCTGTCCGAGCTCGCTCCGCCATCTCCATTCTTGTGTGGCGATCGATGGCGACGGTCGCGATGGCATGGGCAAGCCGAGCTGTGCGTTGCTCGGGCGGATCCGTCGCCACGATGACGCCATCAGTGCCGTCACGCACGGAATCGCGCACCCCCGGGCCGTCGAACGCGATCGCCGGAAGTCCGGCGGCGAGGGCCTCGGCCAGCACCAGTCCCTGCGTCTCGGTCCGCGACGCGAAGACGAACAGGTCGGCGCCTGCCAGGTGAGCCAGCGCATCAGGCCGCGGCAGGGCACCGGTGAAGTGAACCCGCCCCGCCAGGTCGGCCTGCAGGGCGCGCCGTCGCAGCGCGTCTTCCTCCGGCCCACCCCCGATCATGAGCAATCGGAGTTCCGGCACACGCGGCACGGCAGCGGCCACGGCGTCGAGCACGGTCATGGGACTCTTTTCGGCAGCCAGCCGCCCGAGCGAGGCGGCCACGATCGTGTCAACCGGCCAACCGGCCCGGGCCCGCGGGTTCACCGGAGCCAACGCGCAGATGCCGCTGACGTCGATGCCGGTCGGAATCACCTGCACGCGCGACCCGTGCCCGGGTGGCAGCCGTCCCCGAATCTCGTCGGCGAGATCGTTCGACGGCGCGATGATCGCGGCGCAGCTCATCCACCATCGCCGCAGAAACGCATCGGTCATGCGGCGTCCGGGGCCAGCCAGTGGACCGAGGTAGTGACCATAATCCGCGAAGCGAGTGTGGTGGGTGAAGACCAGCGGCGCGCCGCTGGCGATGGCGATGCGACGCGCCATCAGACCGGTGACGAATGGATGGTGCGCGTGCACGATGTCGGGGCTGAATACCAGCGCCTCGCGGATGCCGCGATGCCACGGCACCGGCCACGGCATGCGGTACGACGGCGGCGCGAACCTCGGAAGCTGGTAGGAGGCGAGCCACGCATGACGCGGCTCCGACCCGGGTGAACCGACCGGCTCGACCGAGCGGCCCGACGCCGGTCTCGGCGCCATGACGAGGACCTCGTGCCCACGCGCCCCAAGCCCTCGCGCCAGGGCGTCGACCGCCACCGTGACCCCCGACACATACGGCAGGTACGACTCGGCCGTGAGCAGGATGCGCATCAGGTGAAAATGGTGGGCGATACTGGATTCGAACCAGTGACCTCGCGGATGTGAACCGCGCGCTCTAACCGACTGAGCCAATCGCCCCTCGAGGAGGCCGCAGTATAGCCGGGGGCCGTCACGGCCATCAATCGACCGCCAGGCTAGATGCGGACGATGACGCGCATGACGACGCCGAGCAGGAGCATGACGATGAGCGGCGACCAATCCATCCCCATGCTGGGCGGCAGAAGCCGACGCACCGGCGCCAGGATCGGCTCCGTCATCTGGAACACGAACGCTCTGAGCGCGCCGCCTCCCATGGGATTCGTCCAGCTCAGGACCACGCGCGTGATGAGCATGATCCACAAGAAGAACGCGAGCAGTTGGAGGAAATTGACGAGAAGGGCGGTCATGCCCCGAGGATAGCAGCCATCAGCCACGCGACCCGAACAGCGCCGTGCCGATGCGGACCAACGTGGCACCCTCGGCTGCCGCGGCCCCGGCATCGAGGGACATGCCCATCGACAGTTCCGGCAGCTCGAGGCCGATGCGTTGCTGGAGTTCGTCACGCAGGTCGCGCAGTCGTCCAAAGACGGCCCGCGCCTCCTCGGGCGACGCGCGCATCGGCGCGATCGTCATGAGACCGATGAGGCGCGCCGCTGCCGGCGGCGTCACCATTGCGAGCGCGCTCGGAGCGAGTCCGGCCTTGGTATCTTCGCCGCTCACGTTCACCTGGATCATCAGGTTGGTCTGGCGGCCCTCATCGGCGACGATCTGGTCAAGGCGCTCCATAAGCTCGATCGAGTCGACCGAGTGGATGACCGGGAACGCGCGGACGGCGCGACGCGCCTTGTTCGATTGCAGCCGCCCGATAAAATGCCACTCGGCGTCCGGCAGCGCCGCCACTTTCGGTTCTGCCTCCTGGAGCCGGCTCTCGCCGAGCCGCGTCAGGCCAGCTTCGACGGCCGCGCGGGCGACTTCAAGCGGCCACGCTTTGGTGACCGCTGCGATCTTCAGGCGCTCCGGGTCGTGGCCATTCGCTTCGGCGACCTCACGCAGACGCTGCAGGATGCGTTCATGCCGCTCGCGAATCTGCTCCGCATTGGGCGGTTCGGTCGCGATGATCTCCACGCGGCGCCCGTATCGGTCTAGTCGCTCTTGCGGCGCAGGAAGCTCGGAATGTCGAGGTCCGTGTCGCTGTATGCCGGACGCTGCTCGAGGTTGCCGGACGAGACCGGCAGCGGGCGGCGCTCGGCGGGCCGAATCTCAGTGGCCTCGCGCTCGGCGGGACGGGCGAAGGGAGACTCGCTGCCCATCTGGTCCTCAAGACTCTGACGCTGCTCGCGATCGCGCTCGATCTCGGCCAGGATCTCGCGGCTGCGGTCGTCCAGGGACTGCTCGACGTCGCCCGCGGCATCGGCGCCGAATCGGTTCTGTGGCTTGGTCTTCTTGGTGCCGTCGAAGCCGGTCGCGATGACGGTTACCTTCACCTCGTCGCGCATGCGGTCGTCGATAACGGTGCCGAAGATGATGTTCGCCTCCGGATCCGCGGCTTCCTTGATGACCTCAGCCGCCTCATTGACTTCGAACAGCCCGAGGTCTGAACCGCCGGTGACGTTGAACAGGATGCCGCGCGCGCCCTGGATGTTGACCTCGAGCAGCGGGCTCATCACAGCGGCCCTGGCGGCGTCGACGGCTCGGTTCTCGCCAGTCGCAATACCGATGCCCATCATCGACGAGCCGGCGTCGCGCATGATCGTCTTCACGTCGGCGAAGTCCAGGTTGATGAGGCCGGGAACGGTGATCAGGTCGGAGATGCCCTGCACACCCTGGCGCAGCACGTCGTCCACCACACGGAAGGCGTCGACAATGCTCGTCTTCTTGTCGACCACCTCGCGCAGCCGATCATTCGGAATGGTGATGAGCGTGTCGCACTTCTCCTTGAGCAGCTCCGAGTACTGCTCGGCGACAAGCTTGCGGCGCACGCCCTCGAAGCTGAACGGCTTCGTGATCACGCCGACCGTCAGCGCGCCGAGGTCCTTCGCGATTTCAGCGATCACCGGCGCCGCGCCGGAGCCAGTCCCGCCGCCCATACCGGCGGTGATGAAGATCATATCGGCGTCCTTGAGCGCCTCGTAGATCTTCTCGCTGTCCTCTTCGGCCGCGCGCTGTCCGACCTGCGGATCGGCCCCAGCACCCAGGCCGCGAGTCATCTTGTCGCCGATACGAATCTTGTGCGGCGCATCGCTCTGGAGGAGCGCCTGCGCATCGGTGTTCACGCTGATGAACTCGACGCCCATCATCTCTGCGCGGATCATGCGGTTGACGGCGTTCGAGCCACCGCCACCGACGCCGATGACCTTGATCAGGGC
>JACDHU010000377.1 GCA_013820865.1 Chloroflexota bacterium | reverse complement strand
AGCGATGACCCTGCGGGGAGCGTCCAGCCCGCCGTCGCCGCCGCCACGGCGCCCTCACCGTCGATCTGCTCAGTGCCCCGCTTCTTCCCCGAGCCGATGTGGTACCAGCTCGTAGTGGTGGCGGGTGCCGCGATGATCGTGAGAACGTGCAAGCTGATCGCCTACAGTCGGTCGACCGTGCGCCTGAGCACGCCCTGCGCCTCGGCGCCGCGGGCTTCGTGGTCAAGACCGCACCAACCGGCGAGCTGCTCGATGCCATCCGCCGCGCGCCCGCCGCTGGCCTCGCATTCGGCGTTCGGCCCGGCGGATGCGTCGCTGTCGGCGCGTGAGCGCGAGGTGCTGCGTTACGTGGTCGATGGCGCCTCGAACGACCAGATCGGGGCTCGGTTGGGCATCAGCTCCCGCACCGTGGAGTCGCACCTGCGCCGCCTCTTCGACGGCTGGCCGTCGCCTCCCGTACCGAGCTCGCGGGCGCGCGCCCTGCGCGAGGGCTGGTTGGAAGCGGTCGGCTGACGTTTGCGGTGCGCCGCGAGTTGCATCGAGCAAAACTAAAGCCGAACGAACGCGGGCTCAGACGTCCTCCGTTGCACCGGGTGAGACACACGACGGTGGAGCTCGGCCTCATTCGCCTTTAGTCGCATGGGGTGCAACTCGGCTCCTGCGCAATATGAATCTCGGCCAGCTGGCCGCGGAATTCGGGAGCGACAAGTGGGGAGTCCACTACTACACGCCGCACTATGAGCGCCACCTTGCCCACCTGAGGAAGGAGCGTTGCACCCTGCTCGAGATCGGCATCGGTGGCCGAACACCTTCCACAACCTCAGCGACGCTCCGCCCTCTCGCTGGCGGGCGTATCCCGAGCACGTCCGCGCGACGTTCGCCGTCCGCGCCGATCGGTCCAGGGGAATCGCTCCTTCGGGGGAGCAAGCCGCGGGCGTCAACGCGGAAACCGGACGGCGGTCACGCGCGTCTCACGTCCATGGCAACCCAACGAACGCGACGCTTCCTCTGTCTGACGGCCCTTGCGGTTATCACTGTCGCGCTCGCCGCGTGCGCGCCTCGGGGACAGCTGGATCCGCCCCGCGATCAGATCAATCCCCGCGAGAGCGAGCGTGGTGCCGAGGAGGGAAATATTGGTCAACCTCCTGGCGCGCCTCCGCCTGTGATCGTGCGTGCGGGCGACAAGAGGTTTGAGCTGACGGCATGGACATACTGCTTCGGCAACGGGTGCGCTGACGGTTCTCGGCCCGTGAACCTGCACCATCTCGGCGCTGCGCCGCGCATCGAGGTGGAGTTCCCGCTCGAGGGCTGGACCTTCGAAGCCGAGTTCGCTCCGGCCGGCGAGGACTGTCCCCGCCGGCATGTGGTGGCGGTCGAGCAGACCGGTGACCATACCTACGTTGTGGAGCCAGCGGGCCTCGCCGCCACCTACGACGTGACCCTGTTCGGCCGTGGCAACGGTGATCTGTTCGTGACGTTCCGGTGGACCACGCCGACCAATGGTCCGATGCCGATGCCCCACGCCCGGCTCGCGGTCCTCGCCGATCACGACGGTGCGGTCGACAGCTACGGCGTGGAGCTTGAACTGGCCGATCTCGCGGCCACGCCCGAGAGCGCCACGGCTGAGGTCACGGTGACGGCAGCGAATGGCGAGTCCGTCACATTCGCGCCCAACCTGGCACCCGGGTGCATGGCCGAAGGCACGCTGTACTGGGACGGCCCCGACCAGCCAGGACTCGACGCGGCAGCGCTTGGCCCAGGGCCGTTCAGCTACGACGTCGTGATCACGCTCGACGGCGTCGAATACACCGCCACCGCCCTCTGGCCCGATGACGAGATCGAAGGCAACGAGCCGTCCGTGAGCCTGGACTTCACGCCGCCGCTCCCGTCCCTTCCGTAGTCGTATCCCCGCCAAGGATTGATAGAGAAGCGCCGCTGGGCTCGCACTGGACCGTTGCCAGCCCTCCCGGGCGACGTGCCATTCGACCGAGGCTCGGCGTCCATGATAGGGAGGGCCGCATGGAGGCGATCGAGCTGGACCAGACGCAAACGGGTGACGCAAGCGCCGAGGCGTCGGACTT
>JACDHU010000376.1 GCA_013820865.1 Chloroflexota bacterium | reverse complement strand
CCCGTCAGGCGTCACGGGTCATCTCTTCAAGCGCGGCACGATCCGCGTCGGTCAGTGCTGCGGCATCCAGGAGGTCCGGACGCCGATCACGGGTTCGGCGCAGGGCCTCGCGACGTCGCCACGCGTTGACCTCGCCGTGATGTCCGGAGAGGAGCACTGGCGGCACGCGCATGCCGCGAAATTCCTCCGGACGCGTGTACTGCGGGTGCTCGAGCAGTCCGGCGGCGAACGAATCGCCCTCGTGGGATGCCTCGGCGATCACTCCGGACACGAGGCGCGCAACGGCATCGATGAGAACGAGTGCCGGCAGCTCTCCGCCGGTCACGACATAGTCGCCGATGCTGACCTCGCGATCCACGAGCGTGCGGATACGCTCATCGATCCCCTCGTAGCGGCCGCACACCAACGCAAGGTGCGGCAACGTCGAGAGCTCTCGCGCCAGCGCATCGGTCAAGCGCTCGCCGGCCGGGTCGAGCAGGATGACGTTGGCCCCGGCAGCGCGCAGCGGCTCGACGGCGGCGAAGAGCGGCTCGGGGCGCATGACCATGCCCGCTCCCCCGCCGTACGGATAGTCGTCAACGGACCGATGCCGACCCAACCCATGGTCACGAAGCTCGTGGATGCCGAGCGAGATGAGACCCGCTTCCACCGCGCGGCCGATGATCGACGTGCGCAGCGGGACCTCGATCATCTCCGGGAACAGCGTCACGACGTCGAAACGCACCGGTCAGCGAACCTCCTCGGACTCATCGGGCGCCACGGTCATCAGACCGCCCGCCAGATCCACATCCAGCACCACGCTGCGCAGCGCCGGAACGAGTCGCTCGCCATCGGCTCCTACGACGCGGTACACCTCGTTCGCACCGGCGCGGAAGATCTCGACCAGCTCGCCGAGCTCCGTCCCATCCGACGTCTCGACACGCAATCCGATGAGATCCGCCCAGTACCACGCGTCGTCCGGCAGCGAGCGCGCGGTAACTTCCAGGTAGCGACCCGCGAGTTCCTCAGCCGCCTCGCGCGAGACCACGCCCTCGAAGTGCAGCACCGTGCTGCGGCCTCCCGACTCGACGCGTGAGATGCGCAGCGGATCGGCGGCGTCCTCAGGCCACAGTTCCGTGCCGGGCGTCAGGCGCTCCGGCCAGTCGGTCATCAGCTCGACCCGCACACCGCCTTTGAGGCCCTTCGCTCCGAGGACCCGGACGACGACGAGGCGCCGATTACTCGGCGTCAGAGACGATCTCGAGCTCGACGTGGCGTCCATCCCGGGTCGCCATCACGCGGAGCAGGCTGCGAATGGCGTTGGCAATTCGTCCGTCCCTGCCGATCACGCGACCCATGTCCTCGGAGTCGACGCCGAGGGTCAGGACAGTCTCATCGGCGTCGTCGTCAACTTCGATCCAGACCGCATCGGGCTTGTCGACCAGTGACTTGGCGACATACTCCAGGAATTCCTTCACGAGTCAGCCGCGCTGTTGCTCGTGTCAGCGCCCTTGTCGGCCGCAGGCTCGGCGGCCTTCGGCTTCGTGGAACGGGCTCGCTTCGGCTTCTCCGGCTCGCCGTCTGCGCTGGCGGCGGCGGCGCTGGCGGCCTTCTCGGCCTGGCGCATGAGCTTGACGACCGTGTCGGACGGCTGCGCGCCCTTGCCGATCCAGTCGTTGATGCGCTCCGTCTCGAGCTGGACGGTGGCTGGCTCGGTCAGCGGGTTGTAAAACCCGAGGAACTCGAGGGGCCGGCCGTCACGGGAGCGGCGTTTGTCGATGGCAACAACGCGATAGGCGGGCCGCTTTGTGGCCCCCACGCGCGTCAACCGAATGCGAACTGACAAGTGGGTCGTACCTCAGTGTGATTTCTTGATTGGATCATTGGGCGCTGGGTTCATCGATGGCCAGCACCATGTGGAATTCGATCTGATCTTCACGAGACGGGGCGGTCAGCCCGAACGTCCCAATCTGGGACAGGATATCGCGCGTGTCATCAGGAAGAGGTAGGCCTGCCCCGAAGAGCTCGATCACGGCACCCACATCGGCGAAGACTTCGTTGCCCGCTCGCGTGCCTGCCACGTCGAATGTGCGCGCATATGCAG
>JACDHU010000088.1 GCA_013820865.1 Chloroflexota bacterium | reverse complement strand
ATCCCGGTCCGGCTGACGATCCACTCGTCGGACGTGTCGACCAGCTTCTCGAGCTCGGCGTTCGACATGATCCGCGACGGCGCGTACATCCCCCATCCCGTGATCAGCGCGTTGGTCATTGGAGGTGCTCCTTGGGGATTCGTGGCATCGGTCATCGGGGATCGAGCTCCAGCAGGGGCTGCTTGCGCTTCACGAGCGTGCCGTTCTCGACCAGGACGCGTGTGACCGTTCCGGACGCATCGGACTTGATCTCGTTGAACAACTTCATTGCCTCGATCAGGCCGACGACCTGGCCGGTACCGATCTCGTCCCCCTCGTTGACGTATGGCCGCGCGCCCGGCGATGGCGAGGGATACCAGACCCCGGTCAGCGGCGCGCTCACGAAGCGCATCCCGGCAGCCGGCTCGCCGAACGGGGTCAGACCGTTGGTGGGCGGCGCTGCGACTGGCTCAACGGCCGCCGGTACGGGCGCCGTCGGACGAACATCAGGAGTCCGCGGGCGCGCCAGGCGAATCCGCAGGTCGCCCAACGACAGCTCGAGTTCCTCCAGGCCGGCCCGCTCGAACGCCGGCGCCAGCAGGTCCACCGCGGCCAGTATGGGATCGTCGGGACGCTCGGTCATCAGTCGTCATACCGCCGGAAAACCAAGGTGGCGTTGTGCCCGCCGAAGCCGAAGCTGTTGCTCATGCCGACCGCGACCGGCACCTCGCGCGCCTTGTTCGGCACGTAATCGAGGTCGCACTCGGGGTCAGGATGCTCCTGGTTGATGGTCGGAGGAAGGATCCCGGTCTGGATGGCGCGGATCGTGGCGATTGCTTCGACGCCACCACCGGCGCCCATGAGATGCCCGGTCATCGACTTCGTGCTGCTCACCGGGATCTCGTACGCCCGCCCTCCGAAGAGAGTCTTGATGGCGGCCGTCTCGGATCGGTCATTCGGTGGCGTGCTGGTGCCATGCGCGTTGATGTAGTCGATGTCATCAGTCGTCAGGCCAGCATCGGCGATGGCGACGCGCATGCTCTGGACCGCGCCCCTTCCTCCCGGTGCGGGAAGCGTGATATGCGATGCGTCGTCGGTGGCTCCATAGCCGACCACCTCGGCGTGGATCGTCGCGCCGCGCGCCTGCGCGTGGTCGAGCGATTCAAGGACGAGAACGCCCGCGCCGTCGCCCATCACGAAGCCATCACGCTCCGAGTCGAACGGGCGCGAGGCCTTCTCGGGATCATCGTTGCGTTTGGTGGAGAGCGCGCGCATGGCACCGAACGCGGCGATGGGAATCTCGCCGATGCCTGCCTCCGCGCCGCCCGCAATCATGATGTCCGCGTCACCGCGGCGAATGATGTTCAAAGAGTCGCCGATGGCATGGTTCGAGCTCGAGCACGCACTGACGGTCGCGTAGTTCGGTCCGCGCGCGTTGGCATAGATGGCGACATAGCCGGCCGCCATGTCCGGAATCAGGGCCGTGACCAGGAATGGACCGATGCGCTCCACGCCGTGGAGCGCGGCCTCGGTGACGTCGCGAATCATGGTGTTGATGCCACCGATTCCCGAGCCGATGATGGCGCCCGTGCGCCAGGCGAGCGCCTCGTCCTCGATGGGGCTCGAGAGTCCGGCGTCACGCATCGCCTCGGCGACCGCGGCCCACGCGAAATGAACGTAACGATCATGCCGGCGAACCTCCTTGCGCGGCATGACCGTATCGGCGTCGAAGTCCTTGATCTCGCCGGCCACCTTGCAGGCGGTCTTGACCGGGTCGAAGCTGGTGATGGGTCCGATCCCGCTGCGACCATTGACGAGCCCATCCCAGAAGGTGGCGACATCGTTGCCGAGCGGGGTCAGGGCTCCCATGCCGGTCACCACCACCCGATGTTCGCCGTCACGCATCGATGGCTCCTCCGTCAAGCTGCTGGTCCCGTGGGATGACGATCGAGATGGTGGCTTCGACCGCGATCTCGCTTTCAACGGTTGCCACGCCGCGCAGGCGTCCGAACATCCCGCGCAGCTTCTCGACCGTCACCTCGAGGCGCAGCGTGTCCCCCGGTACCACCATGCGCCGGAAGCGGCAATCGTCGATGCCGGCGAACAACCCCAACTTGCCGCGATACCCGTCGAGCGTGAGGACCGCCACGCCGGCCGTCTGCGCCAGCGCCTCGACCATCAGCACGCCGGGCATGATCGGACGACCCGGGAAATGCCCGGTGAAGTGGGGCTCATTGACGGTGACCTGCTTGATGCCGACGGCCCGGACGCCCGGCTCCAGCTCGACGATGCGGTCGACGAGAAGGAACGGGTAGCGGTGCGGCAGGATGCCCATGACGTCGGCCGCCTCGAGCGGGAGGGGGTACGTGGTCGTTACGGTGGTCATCGGTCCCCCTGGCTGGTCACGAACGCGGCGGGACCCACGCGGTCGAGCAGGTTCGTGTTCACGCGCGCCTCGAGGAAGGCGTCATTGTCGATGATCCCACGGTGGAACGGAATATTCGTCTTCACGCCGCCGATCTCGAACTCCGCGAGCGCGCGGCGCGATCGGGCTAGGGCGATCTCCCGTGTCTCGCCCCACACGATCAGCTTGGCCAGCAGGCTGTCGTAGAAGGGCGGGATCTCGTAACCCGGGTAGAGATGCGTGTCGACGCGCACGCCCGGCCCGCCGGGGAGGTTGAGCGACTCGACCTCGCCGGTCTGGGGACTGAAGTTGTCGCTCGGATCCTCGGCGTTGATGCGGAACTCGATCGCGTGGCCGCGGAACGCGATCTGCTCCTGGCGCAGGCTGAGCTGCTCGCCGGCCGCGATGCGAATCTGCTCTGTGATGAGGTCGATGCCGGTCAGCATCTCGGTCACCGGATGCTCGACCTGGACCCGGCAGTTGATCTCGATGAAGAAGAAGTTGCCGTCCGCGTCGAGCAGGAATTCGAGCGTCCCGGCGCTCTCGTAGCCGGCAGATACGACGCTTCGAATGGCAAGGTCGCGCAGCCGATCGCGGCTCGCGTCGTCCAGGGCCGGCGATGGCCCTTCCTCGATGATCTTCTGATGCCGTCGCTGGACGCTGCAATCACGCTCGCCGAGGTGGATGCCGTTGCCGTGACGGTCGACCATGACCTGCACCTCGACGTGGCGCGACTCCTCGATCCACTTCTCGAAGTAAATGGAGTCGTCACCGAAAGCTGCCTGCGCCTCCGAACGTGCCAGTGGCAGCGACGTCTCCATCTCGCGTGGGCTGCGCACCAGGCGCATGCCCCGACCACCGCCGCCGGCCGATGGCTTGAGCAGAACCGGATACCCGGACGCGCTCGCCTGCTCAAGGGCGTCGCCGAGATCGCTGACGATGCCATTGCTGCCGGGGACCGTGGGCAGGCCGGTGGCCGCCAGCATCCGCCGCACCGCGTACTTGCTCGCGAAGCGCTCGAGGACCTCCGGTCGCGGGCCGATGAAGGTCAGATCATGTGCGACGCAGGCCTCGGCGAAGGTGGCGTCCTCGCTCAGAAATCCGTAGCCGGGATGGATGGCGTCGCAGCCGGTGATCATGGCGGCACTGATGACAGCAGGCTGATTCAGGTAGCTCTTGCGCGCCTCAGCCGGACCGATGCAGATCGTTTCATCGGCGAGCTTCACCGCAAGGGTGTCGCGATCCGCCTCGCTGTACGCGACGACGGCCGGAACGCCGAGATCGCGGCATGCCCGAAGGATGCGAACGGCGATCTCGCCGCGGTTGGCAATGAGAATCTTGGCGAACACGACTAGAACGATGCCTTCGCGGGCACGGTCGCGCGCAGCATCTCGGAAGCCGATGCGAGCGAGTCGGCATTGGTCACGCTCGCGGTGCGCACCTGCGGTGCGATGCGCTTGATCATGCCAATCAGCGCCGTACCTGATCCGCACTCGATCATCGTGTCCACCCCATCATCGACCATGCGCTCCACGCAACTGACCCACTCCACCGGCGAACGGACCTGCTCGGCGAGGAGGTTTCGAATCCGTGATGCATCGGTCAGGGGCTCCGCCGTCACGTTGCTCACCACCGGTATCGTGGCGTCATTCCAGCTCTCGGCCTCGAAGGCGTCGGCCAGTCGGCCGGCCACGCCCGCCATGAGCGGCGAGTGAAACGCCCCGGAGACCGGCAGGCGGATGACCCGTTTCGCCCCAGCGGCACGCATCGGCTCCCCGATGGCGTCAAGTGCCGCGCTGGACCCGGAGATGACGACCTGGCCGGGCGCGTTGTCGTTGGCCACGGCCAGCTCCGTGGGACGGGCGATGGCGGCCACGACCTGCTCGACGGTTGGCCGATCGAGGCCGAGCACCGCGACCATGCCGCCGTCCGCGCCGACGCCGGCCATCAGCTGGCCGCGGCGAGCCACCAGGCGGAGAGCGGCATCAAGCTCGAGCACGCCGGCGGCAACGAGCGCCGCGTACTCGCCGACCGAGTGCCCCGCGACGAAGGCGGGCGTATCGGCAGCCGACTCGGCCAGGGCGCGCAGGGCCGCCACTGACGTGGCCAGCAGACACGGCTGGGTCTGTCGCGTGTCATTCAAGCGCTCTTCCGGTCCATTCCAGCACACCTCGCTAACCGACCAGGGAAGCACCCGATCGGCCTCGTCGAAGACCGCGCGCGCGGCGGGTGAAGCCTCGGCCATTTCGCGCCCCATGCCGACCACCTGGGATCCCTGCGGACTGAACAGCAGCGCCAGGCTCATCGGGCGCGCTCGCCAGCGTCGATCTCGAGCACGACCTGGCCGTACTCGACCGCCTCGCCCGTCTCGGCCACGAGGTGTCGGACGGTGCCGCCGCGCGGCGCGCGGACGTCATGGCGAACCCCGAGCATCTCGACGTGCCCGAGCGCGTCTCCCTTGGCCACCTCGAGTCCCGGCCCGAGGCCGTCGGCGTACACGAAGAAGCCGACCGCCGGTGATGCGATGCCGAGCGATGCCGGGGCAGCATCCAGCGCGGGTTGCTTCGCCGCGGAGGCAGGGATGGTGACGGGCGTGGCGCCGGTACGATCCCCGGCGGCCACGCGAAGGTGAAGTTCGCCCATGGTGACCTCGATCTCACCCAGGTGATAACGAGCCAGGCGCTCGGTGAGCTGCGGTACGAGCTCGTCGGCCGCTCGCGTGATCGCGGTCAGGGCCAGGTCGGAATCGGTCATGCGCCCCTCTCGCTCTCGTCATCGTTGCCATCACTCGGCCAGATCTCGCTCCAGCGCGGCCGGCGCGGGACCCCGGGCAGATGGAGGATCCGGCCGATCCGGCCACGCAACGAGGGCGCCTCCGGCGGGCGGATGGGACCTGAACCGGTCTCGAGGTAGGCGCCCATGCCGCGCAACCGAGCATAGCGCGTCGCAAGCAGGGCGTCGGGCTCGCTGGCGATCAGCCGGCGCAGCGCGGAGAGAATGGCGGCCTTCACAGCACCCGCCGTGGCCTCATGATCGGTATGCGCTCCCTCACCGGGCTCGGCGATGATGGCATCGACCACGCCGAGCTCGACCTGGTCGTCGGCGGTCATGCGCATCGCGGCGGCCGCGGTCCGTGCTTCGTCACGCGAGCGCCACAGAATCGAGGCACAGCCCTCGGGACTGATGACCGAGTACACGGCGTTCTCGAGCGCCAGCACGACGTCGCCGACGCCGATGGCCAGCGCGCCACCCGACCCGCCCTCGCCCAGCACGACCACGACGATGGGTACCTGGAGGCCGGTCATGAGCTTGACGCTCGAGGCGATCGCCTCCGCCTGGCCGCGCTCCTCGGCCGCCGGGCCGGGAAACGCGCCGGCAGTGTCGAGGAACGTGACGATCGGCAGGCCGAGCTTGTCGGCCAACCGCATGGCACGTTGCGCCTTGCGGAAACCCTCCGGGTGCGGCGACCCGAAGTTGCGCAGGATGTGCGATTCCGTGTCCGTCCCCTTCTGGTGGCCGATGACCATCACCGGCCGGCCATCGAGCAACGCCGGTCCGGCGACGATGGCCGCGTCATCCCCGAAGGCGCGGTCGCCGTGCAGCTCGAAGAAGCCGGTAAAGATGAGCGGAACGAGATCGAGCGTGCGCGGACGCTGGGGATGCCGCGCCAGCTGGACGCGACGCCAGGCAGCCTCGACCGCTTCGGGCGAAGGCGGTGCCGCGTCCACGATCAGCGGACCCTCGCTCATGATCGATCCTCCCCGGGCCGGGGCTTCGCTGCCGTGCCGGTCGGGCGCGAGCCATTGCCGCTGTCCAGCGCGTCGACATCGATGCCGATCGTCTCGCTGACCGCGCCCCCGAGCCGCTCGGCCAGGCCGGACAGCGCGCCGATCGGTCCCCATGCGCGCTCGGCATCGGTCAGGAGGCCGTCATCGATCGGAGCCGCCGGCAGAAGGCGCAGGAGGCGGGAGAGGGTGGTGCGGAGCTCGCCACGCGGAACAATCGCGTCCACGAAGCCGTGGGCGAGCAGGAATTCGGCGGTCTGGAAGCCTTCGGGCATCTCCTCGCCGACGGTATCGGATGCAACGCGGGCGCCAGCGAAGCCGATGAGCGCCTTCGGCTCGGCCAGGATGACATCGCCCAGGCTTGCGAAGCTGGCCAGCACGCCGCCCGTGGTCGGATCGGTCAGCACGGCGATGAACGGCACGCCGGCCGCATCCATGCGCACCAGTGGCGCGGTTGTCTTGGCCAGCTGCATGAGCGCGAGCGTGCCCTCCTGCATGCGGGCGCCACCCGAGGCGCTCACCACGATGGCCGGAATCCGCTCTTCGAGCGCGGTCTCGAAGCAGCGCGCCAGCTTCTCGCCGACGACCGCGCCCATGCTGCCACCCATGAACCGGAAGTCGAAGATGCCGATTGCGACGCGCTGCCCCTCGATGTGGCCGATGCCCCACACTACCGCGTCGCGCAGACCGGTCTTGACGTGCGACGCCTCCAGTC
>JACDHU010000375.1 GCA_013820865.1 Chloroflexota bacterium | reverse complement strand
CCGTCCGGGCGGTCCTGGAGGGAGTGCTCGAAGGGCACGGTCCCTTGCAGCAGGGGCGGACGCGACGGGGCCATTGAGTGACACGCGGCACGCAGCACGCGCAGCGGACCGAATGGGCGCGGTCGTTGCGCGTGGGCGGCATGAGCGTCGATCGGTCGGTCATTGACGATTCTCCGGCGTCCGCTCTGGCTCGAAGCAAAGCGCTGCGGACGGCATCGCCGTAGGGGTCGAGTCGGTGAGGCCTCCCCTTGTCCCCACCGTCAGCGTATGATTAGACATCCGCCCCAGCGGCCGCCCAAGTCACCAGGAGGCTGTCCATGACCAACGAAGACACGCGTCCGGACCAGAAGGGGCGCGAACCGACCGGAAGGCAAGGGACGGACGGCACCTCCGATGATGGCGCCGGAGCGATCCACGCGCACCACGACGAGCATAAGGGCGACTTCGCTGAGGGCCAGACCAAGACGCACGTCTCCCCTGATGCCCTCCGCGGCGATTTCGCGGAGGGGCAGGAGCAGGAGGAGCACGGCGCCGCGGACGAACACCGAGGCGACTTCGCGGAAGGTCAGGCGGCCACACATGTTCCGCCCGATGCCCTGCGCGGCGACTTTGCGGAAGGCGACGAGGAACACAGGCGAAGCGACGGGCGGCACTGATCACCCGGCCCCAGACCGGGGAGCGATGCATGGCCCTAACGCGCTGGAAGACGGCGCCTCCAGAGGCGCGACATCTTCAGAGCCTGTCGTGGTGTGTCACGGCTGATTATCGGAAGGGAGGTTGCTGTATCGAGGGAGGAGGCTGATCGAGGCGGCCGGCTCGTGGGATACGAGAGCACCGGCAAGGGGGTATCCGGGACGCGCGTCGAACGCCCAGAGGCTCGCCGCGCGAGCTAACACGGAGGTCTCTCGGTGGCGGAACGATTCCTGGCCGAGCTTCTCGGCACGATGATCCTAATCATCCTGGGCGACGGGGTCGTGGCAGGCGTCCTCTTGGCGCGATCCAAGGCGCAGAATGCCGGCTGGATCGTCATCACGGCGGGATGGGCGTTTGCGGTCGCCATCGCGGTCTACGTGGTCGGCAGCATCAGCGGCGCGCATATCAACCCGGCGGTGACCCTCGGCCAGCTCGTCATCGGCGGTATCGCCCTGGATATGGCGATCTTCTACTGGGCTGGCCAGTTCATCGGCGCTTTCCTGGGTGGCGTGATCGTCTATCTCCACTACCTGCCGCACTGGAAGGAGACGGAGGACCCGGGTCTCAAGCTGGCCGTCTTCAGCACGGGTCCTGCCATCCGCAACGTTCCGGCGAACCTCATCAGCGAGATCATCGGCACGTTCATCCTTGTCGTCGGCGTGCTGGGCATCGTGTCCAACGATGCCGGTGCCCTCACCCCGCTGCTCGTAGGTTTCCTCGTCTTCGGCATCGGACTCTCGCTCGGTGGTCCGACCGGCTATGCCATCAACCCTGCCCGCGACCTCGGTCCGCGGATTGCCCACGCGATATTGCCCATCCCCGGCAAGGGCACCTCTGATTGGGAGTACTCCTGGATCCCGGTGGTCGGCCCGCTCATCGGAGGCGCAGTGGGCGCGATCTTCTACCAGGCTGTGTTCACCAACTTCCTGCTGAACGCGGCGCCGCTATGAAGAAGTTGATCAACGATCCCGAGCGAGCCGTCGATGAGGCTCTGGCCGGCATGGTCGCGGCACATGGCGACCTCATCCGCGTCGAGGAGCCCAACATCGTCGTTCGCCGAGATGCACCCAGACAAGGCAAGGTGGGCATCATCTCGGGGGGCGGCTCGGGCCACGAGCCGATGCACGGTGGCTTCGTGGGCCTGGGCATGCTCGACGCAGCCTGCCCAGGCGCGGTATTCACGTCACCCGTCCCCGACCAGATGATCGCCGCGACCAAAGCCGTCGATGGCGGCGCGGGCGTGCTCCACATCGTGAAGAACTACACCGGCGACGTGATGAACTTCGAGATGGCCGCGGAGATGGCACAGGCCGACTCGATCGAGGTCAGCTCGGTCCTGATCGCGGATGACGTCGCGGTCCAGGACTCCCTGTACACGGCCGGGCGCCGTGGTGTCGGGGGG
>JACDHU010000374.1 GCA_013820865.1 Chloroflexota bacterium | reverse complement strand
CTGTGGTATCACATTTAGCGCATTGGAGATCCCACCATGGGATGGCTACCTGATCCGGTCGAACGCCTGTTGGAAGTAGCGCTGGTCGGTGAGCTGACGGTCATCGGACGCAACGGCCGCCCGATCATGCACCCACTCATCCCGCTGTACGACGGCGAGAAGGTGTACCTCCACTCCTCGACGCTGTTCAGCAAGAAGCTCGAGCACATCAAGCGCGACCCGCACGTGGCGCTTGCCCTGACCGATCCGGTGGCCATGAAGGGCAACCCGGATCGCGCCACCATCCAGGGGACGGCGCGCGTGATCGAGGACGACCCGCACAAGGACTGGGAACGCTTGATCCTGGACCTGTGGCGAACCAAGGAGCCGTCCATCGACGACTTCCTGAAGGCTCGCGTGGCGCTGCCGCTCTTCTTCGAGCGCGCCGTGATCGAGATCACCCCCGAGCGCTGCCTGTACTGGGCCGATGGCAACACCGATCGCGCCCCGATCGAGACGCGGACCCCGAGTGCGGAGGCCGCGTGATGACCGCCATGCGATCCGGCGCCGTTCCTGCCCACGACCCAGCCGCCACCGACTTCGAGCGTCTCTCGACGTATCCGCACGTGATCGTGAGCTGGGTCGATGACGATGGTTATCCGACCAGCGTCGCCACCTCCTTCAAGGAAGATGCCGCCTCTGGGACCGTGCAACTCGCTCCACCAGCGGGCATGGAAATCCCGACGGATCGCGAGATCGGCGTCATGGGCAGCCACATCCGGCCGCAGCCGGGCATCGGTTACGACCAGCGCCGCTATCTCCAGCTCTGGGGCCGAACGACTGACCGCACCACGTTCACGCCGGTGCGGGCGTGGGGCTGGGACGAGAACGAGACCCCGTTCTTCGAGTATTCCGAGCGGTCGGTGCCGCAATCGCGTCGCTACCTTGCTGCCCTGTCGAAGGAGAAGGGGCGCACCATCCGGCCCAAGCTCAGCCCGTTCTGGCTGGTGCTGCGCACGACACGTCTGCCGTTTTTGACCGCGACCGCGGTGCCCGTGCTGCTCGGCATCGCGGTGGCCGCTACCGACGGCGCGTTCACGTGGTGGACTGCGCTGCTGACCCTCATCGGCGGCTCATTCGCGCACCTCGGCATCAACGTCACCAACGACATCTTCGACACGCTTTCCGGGGCCGATGACGCGAACACCACCCCGACCCAGTTCTCGGGCGGTTCCCGCGTCGCGGTCTATGACCTCGTGAGCATCCGTGGCCTCGTCTGGGTCGCCCTGGCGCTCTTCGGGGCTGCGGCCGCCATCGGCCTGCTCCTGGTGGTCATCACGGGCTCGATGACGTTGCTCTGGATCGGCGTCGCGGGAATCCTGGTCGGGGTCGCCTATACCGCGCCGCCACTGAAGCTCGTGTATCGCGGGCTGGGCGAGATCGCGGTCGCCATCGGCTTCGGACCGATCATGCTGATGGGCGCGTACGTGGTCCAGACCGGGCGGCTCGCGATCGAGCCCATGGTCCTCTCGCTCGTGCCCGGCATCCTCATCGCACTGATCCTGTTCGTGAATGAGATCCCGGATCGTCGGTCGGACGCCGAAGCCGGGAAGCGCACACTGCCGACCCGCTTCAGCCCCGACGTCATTCGCACGGGATACCTCGTGGCGGCGATGGTCGCGTTCGCGGTCATCGGTGTTGGCGCCGGCATCGGTCTATTGCCATGGCCGACGTTGCTCGCATTGGCCGCCGTGCCGATCGCGTTTCGCGTGCATTCGGGGCTCCAGGTCCACTACGACAGCCCCTACACGCTGATGGCGGTGATGGGCACGAACGTGAACCTGAACCTTGCCGTCGGTGGCCTTCTGCTGGTGGCGTACATCCTCACCATCGCGGTCATGCTCGCAGCCTGATAGCGGTACAGTGGCAGCGTCGACAGCAGCGCTGACAGCAGAGCCGACAGCGACAGCGGTGACGATAGCGACAGCAATTAGCTGACCGCCTCTCCGCGAAGATCAGGGACCACCGGTGCTCGGGCCGGTGGTCCCTTCTCGTGTCCGGAGTTACCAGCCCTCGGTGCCGGGCTCGCCCTTGAACGGACCGACGATGTCATCGGT
>JACDHU010000373.1 GCA_013820865.1 Chloroflexota bacterium | reverse complement strand
GACGTGGGTGAAGGAGCGCGCCTTCATCCCGGGTTTGCCGAGTGTCGAGGTACAGCAGCTCTACCGAGCGATGGATTACCTGCTCGAAGCGCACGACGAGATCCAGCGGGATGTGTTCTGGAGCGTGCGGAACCTCTTCAACCTGGAGGTCGACGTGCTCTTCATCGACACCACCAGCACCTACTTCGAGATCGAGGGCGAGGACGCCGACGACGACGAGGAAAGCGACGCCAGCGACGGCGCCGATAGCGACAGCGACGACGATGACGGTGTGCCTGCGGATGTCGCCGAGCACGACGCCGTGGCGGAGCGTGAACGGCGCGGCTTGCGCAAGCGCTCGCGGCACAGCAAGGACTCGCGCCCGGATCTCGCACAAGCGGTGATCGGCTTCGCCGTCACCCGCGACGGCATCCCCGTGCGGTGCTGGGTCTGGCCCGGCAACACCGTGGACGCCACCGTCATTAGTGAGGTCAAGCGCGACCTGAACGCGTGGAAGCTCGGCCGCATCGTGGCGGTGATGGACACCGGCTTCAACAGCGCCGCGAACCGGAAGATCCTGCAGGGCGCGGGGGACGCGTTCATCATCGGCGAGAAGATGCGGCTGGGTAAGGACGGCAGCCCACCGGAGGCGCTGAAGCGCCCCGGCCGCTACAAGACCCTCGCGAACGGCTTGCGCATCAAGGAAGTGATCGTGAACAAGGGCAGCGTCACCGCGCGCCGCTTCGTGATCGTGCACAACCCCGACCAAGCCACGAGAGACCGGGAGAAGCGTGACGACATCGTGCGCGAGACCGAACGACGGCTCGAGAACCTCCAGCAGCTCGACGGGAAGGCGCATCACAAGGCGACGTGTGCCCTCCGCGCGCACGGCACCTTCGGTCGCTACCTGCGTCAGAGCAAGACGGGCACGCTGACGATCGACAAAGCCAAGATCGCGCGTGAAGCGAAGCTCGACGGCAAGTACCTCATCAGCACCAGCGACGATCACCTCAGCGCCGAGGACGTCACCATGGGCTACAAGCAACTGCACGAGATCGAGCGCGTGAACCGCGACCTGAAGCACACCGTCGACGTGCGCCCCGTCTACCACCGCCGCAAGGACCGCATCAAGGCACACGTGCTGCTGTGCTGGCTCGCGCTGCTGCTCATTCGCGTGATCGAGAACGAGACCAGCGAGACGTGGCACAACCTCAAGAACATCACGTGGCCATTGATGGTCGCTCAGCACCGCACGCAGCACGGCCCCATCAGCCAGTCGAGCACCCCCAAGAGCGACATGAAACGCGTGCTGGACGCGCTCAACGTCAAGCCGCCAAAGCGCTACCTCGAACTCCCCAGACCCAAAAAAACCTAGTTACACCACCACAACCGACCCCCGAGCGAGAGAATGCCCTCAGGGACGGTAGAAACGTGGCCTACTTGTGACTAGCTGCTGTCGAACTCGGGCCAGCCGGGGATGTGCACATGAGCATCCTCGACTTCGCGGCATTTGCACGCGACCACCTGCGGGGCCTGAAAGGCCGCGTCGCGCTGCTCACACCAAGCGCATACGGGCGCATGCACACGCCAGTAGGGCCCGGCAGCAAGACCGGACTAGGATGGGGTGTGAGCACCTACCGCGGCAACCGAGCCAGCATGCACTCAGGCAGCGCCGAAACCTTCATGGCCCTACTGCTACTCCTACCCGACGAGGATCACGCATTCGTGGTCGTCACCAATACCGCCGGCAACGAAGCCGGGGCGGGCACGAAGCTCGCGCTGCAACAGCTCGGCGCGCGATTCACGACTGCGCAGGTCGCTACCGGTGCAACGGCCGACTGACGAGTCCTTAATCATTACTGACAGGCGCGCGGCGGCACTGCTGGTCGACCCGGACGAACGGAGGTACTTCGAGCCATTCCTCGGCCGGGAACGCACGGTCACAGAAGCCGCGCGAGAACTCGGCGTGCCTCCGAACGGCATGCGGTACCGAGTGCGGAGAATGGCGAAACTTGGCCTGCTGCGCATCGTGCGAGAGCAACCCCGCGCCGGACGCCCCATGCGCGTGTACCGCTCGGTCGCCGATCGATTATTCGTTCCGTACGTTGCCTCCCCCGCTGTAGATC
>JACDHU010000372.1 GCA_013820865.1 Chloroflexota bacterium | reverse complement strand
AGCTCCACCGGGCCGATCGCGACCATGGCGTCCACCAGGCGATCGCTCCCCGGCGGCTCCCAGTCGGACGCATCGAAGCCCTGGAGCTCCCACGAGGCCTGGTAGGTTGGAGTGCGCAGATACGGCTTCAGGTAGTTGCGGGCGGCCGCGCGGTCCTCCGCTGCATCGATAACTGACGGGAGCGTGACGGCCAGCACGGGACGGGTTCCGGGCGCGGCGGCGTCGAGACGGGCACGCATCCACGCCACCCGTTCGGGCGTCACGAGATACGGGAGTGCGCCGTCCGCATCGAGGCCCGCGAGATCGGTCATTCGCTCCCGCAGGGCCGCGATCAATACCGGCGGCTCCGGCATGCCGCTGGCCATCGGTCCGCGATAGGCGGCAGCCCGATAGGCGGCCAGGTACTCGCGCATGCGGGTCAACGGCCGCTCGAACTGGTGGCCGCGCAGCTTGGTCGCGAGGTGCGGATGACTGACCCCCAGGCCGAGCACGAAGCGACCGCCGCTCATCTCCGCGATCGTGAACGCCGCCATGCGTGCCGCCTGCGCGTCGCGGCCCCATATATTGACGATGCTGGTGCCGAGGTTGATGGCATCGGTCGCGCCGGCCAGCAGCGAGAGGAGGGCGATCGGCTCGCGCCCGACCGTCTCGGGCACCCACATCGTGCCGTACCCGAGCTGCTCCGCTCGTTGCGCGTAGGCAATGGCGTCGGGCGCCGCCAGGGAATCGAGGTGACCCCAGACACCCAGCTCCCCCAGATCATGTCCTGTCATGGACCGATGCTAGCGGGTGCCTCGAATCGATAGCGCAGGAACAGCTCGCCCTCATGACGCAGCACGCTGGAAAGGTGGCCATGCCGCGGCTTCCGCGCGCCCGGGAGCGGCGCAATCATCGGAAGTGCATCGGTGCCCAGCAGGTGCGCGCCAACGGTCCAGTACACCTCGTCGATCAGCGCCGCCTCCAGGAAGGACGCGTTCAGGCGCGGCCCGCCCTCCAGCAGCAGAGACTGGATTCCGCGCTCGTGGAGGCGCTCGAGCACCCAGTGCGGCTCGGGCCGTTCGTCCGGACTGCGCAGCAGCTCGGTCCCGAGCGGAACCTGCGTGAGTGCATTACCGGCACCGATGAAGAGCACGCGCGGCTCGTCGCCGATGAACCAGGGCGCGTCGACTGGCACGGAGCCGCCCCCTGCGATCACCACCCCGAGCGGGTTCGGGGCACGCCCTTCTCCCGCGCGTCGCTCGGCGAGGTCGTCGCCGACGCGCATCCAGAGTCCGGCGGCCCGGAGCGTGCCGGATCCGCTCCCTACCGCGTCAAACGCAGCGCGGTAGAGTCTCATCAGGCGCCGATCCGCCCGGCTGCCGAGCCCATCCGCGGTCCCGCCGAGCTGCGCACGACCGTCGATGCTGGTGACCATGTTGATCGCCACCAGTGGACGGCCCTCCGGCATCGGTCCAGGCTCGAAGCCCGCCATGGCGGCATCCAGGTCCAGGTCTCTGGCCGCGTCCGGCCAGAGGCGGTCGACACGGTGTGACGCGGTCATCGGCGGATCGTACCCGAGCAAGCGCGACTGAACCGATCGCGCCCCGCATCCGCCATACCATGCAGACGGGCCATGGAGGCTGCGCAGAGGGAGGAAAGGTGAGAGACGAGGGGTTGGTCCGGGCGGCAGCCAATGGGGATCGCGACGCATTTGCTGGCCTTGCAGGGCCTCGAATTGACCGATTGTTCGCGACTGCGACGCTGATCCTGCGTGATCGCGGTCGGGCCGAGGACGCCGTGCAGGAAGGGCTGCTCCGGGCGTGGCGTGACATGCGGTCGCTGCGTGACCCACAGCGACTGGACGCGTGGCTGCGCCGCCTGATCGTCAACGCCTGCTATGACGAGTCGCGGCGGCAGCGCCGCCACGAGGCGAATATCCGCCTCCTCCCCGATCATGACCGCCCAACACCGGATGCGAGCGGTGCGCTCGCCAATCGCGACGCGCTCGATCGCGGCCTGCACGGCCTGTCGATCGACCATCGCGCCGTCATCGTTCATCACTACTTCCTCGGCCTTTCGCTGCCCGAGATCGCCGATGCACTCGGCATTCCCGTCGGAACGGCCAAGTCC
>JACDHU010000371.1 GCA_013820865.1 Chloroflexota bacterium | reverse complement strand
TCCCGGGGACGAGGCGTTCGGGTTCGGCGGCGCGATCGCCACCGCGGCGGCCACCGGTGCGTATGTCGTGGTCGTGTGCGTCACCCGCGGTTGGTTCGACGCCCGGCTGACCGTGGCCTCGCCGCTGCCGGGCGGCAAGAACCGTGACGTCAAGACCGCCGCGATCAACTGGCGCAACAACGACACCGTCCGCGAGGACGAGCTGCGTCGCTCGGTCGCGCTTCTCGGTGTCCGGGTCGTTCGCATGCTCGACTACAGCGAGGGCGACCTTGATACGGTTGACTTCGATCAGCTGGTCGGCCGCATCGTTGAGCCGATCCGGATGCATCGGCCAGAGGTGATCCTCTCGTTCGGACCGGACGGCGCCACCGGCGATAGCGATCACCGCGTCCTGTCGCGGGCGGTGTCGGTCGCCTACGCGAAGGCTGCCGAGCCGCTGGCCTACGAGGACGATCTTGAGGAGGACCAGGTTGCCTGGCGCGCCGCCAAGCTCTACCACCTCGTGGTGCCCGAGACCTCCGTGCAGGCAGCGATCGGCGAGCGGACAACCGATGCTCACTCATCGTCCGCGGAGCCCACGGTTTCGATCGAGCTCGGTGAACTCGCCCAGCTCAAGCTGGCTGCCATCTCGCGGCACGTGTCGCAGACCGGCTCGGCCGGACCCTTCCACGACTGGGGCAGCGAGGCGCGCGATCAATTCCTGGCCGCGGAGCACTACCGCCTGGCCGCATCCGCATTGCCCGCGGCCGTCGATGGCGAGTCCTCCCTCTTCGATGGCCTTTCCTAGTCCCGGCGGCATGACCACGGTCGACTGACAGGCGTGGCTCGCGGACTCGGATGCCCTCCGTGAAGCGGGAGGCGTCCTCTGTTACGCTCTTCGGGCCGCATCGGTCCCGAAAATTAAGGAGCACCCGAGCCTGCCCATGACCGACCAGCTCACGAACGACAACATCCTTGCCGCCCTGGGCACCGTCAACGATCCTGAGATCGGGCGCGATCTCGTCTCGCTCGGGATGGTAAAGAACGTCACCATCGACGGGAGCGCCATCGATCTGACCGTCGAGCTCACCACGCCGGCCTGTCCGCTCAAGGCGACCATCGAGAGCGACATTGTCGCCGCGCTGTCGCCGCTGGGCGCGAGCGTTGTGCGTGTCGATTGGGCCAGCAATGTAAAGCGCAGCTTCGGCGGTCCGGCGGCTGACCTCATTCCGGGCGTGCGCAACACGATCGCGGTGGCATCCGGCAAGGGCGGCGTCGGCAAGTCGACCGTGGCGGTGAACCTGGCCGTCAGCCTGGCGCGCGATGGCGCGAAAGTGGGCCTCCTGGACGCCGATATTACCGGTCCCAACGTGCCGATCATGATGGGCACCCAGGGCGCTCACGTCACCGGCACCGGCGGCAAGCCGAACCCCGTCATCGCCCACGGGGTGCAGATGATGAGCATCCAGTACTTCCTCCAGGCCGATGCGCCCGTCATCTGGCGCGGCCCGCTCATCCACAGCGCCATCGCCCAGTTCCTGCGCGACGTGGAGTGGGGCGAGCTCGACTATCTCGTCATCGATCTGCCGCCGGGGACCGGCGACGCGGCACTCTCGCTCTCCCAGCTCATTCCGCTGACGGGGGCGGTCATCGTCACCACGCCGCAGGAGGTCAGCCTGCTCGACGCGCGCAAAGCGGTCGGCATGTTCAACAAGGTCAACGTTCGCACCCTGGGCGTGATCGAGAACATGAGTGGCTTCATCTGCCCCAACTGCCGCGAGGAGCACGACATCTTCGGCTCCGGCGGCGGCGAGAAGATCGCCCGCGAATTGGAGCTCGAGGTCCTCGGCCGCATTCCGCTCGAGCCGGCCGTGCGGGCCGGCGGTGACGCGGGCGTGCCGATCACATCGGCCCAGTATCCCGGTGGCGAAGATTCGGCAGCCGCCATGGCGCTGCGCGAAGTCGCCCGGACGGTGGCCGGCAAGGTGAGCGTCCTGGCTGCTCCAGCGATGGTGGGGTCCGGCGCCGCCTGACCCGCCATACGGAAGTCCGGTGGATGACAACTGGCTGGGGTATTGCCGCGACGCACTCGCATCGGCAGAATCCTACGCATGAGAATTGCCGTGATGGGGGA
>JACDHU010000087.1 GCA_013820865.1 Chloroflexota bacterium | reverse complement strand
GCGTGGAGGCGGTGGACTCTTCATGGCACGGCCAGCCGTTCTCCGCGGTTGTCTCTCTTCCGCCCTTGAGCGGCCTCATTCTCCGCCTTGGCTGACGGCGGCGTCGGGAGTTGCACCCGGCGACACTAAAGTCGAATGAGGCCCGAGCTCACTCGTCCCCGGTTGCATCGGGTGGAACAGACGACGTGCAAGCCATACTTCCTTCGACTTTGGTCGCACCGGATGCAACCGCAGCGTTACGGGTGATCGCGACCCAGCGCCGCCACCAGGGAGAGGACTCGAGCGTCGCTGGCCAGGTCCTCGATCGGGGTCGGCAGCGCGAGCGACCAGTTGTCGCGCTGCAGGGCGACCGTCCCAGGCATGTTCGGCCGTTCTTCGACGCGCATTGCGTCCTCGAGCGTTGCCGCGACCAGCATGCAAGGCGACGCTGCCACGCGCCGATGGAGCTGATCGACGGGCGCCTCGATGGCGGCGCCGACTCCCGCCGCCCGCGCCAGGCGCGATCGGAGCAGGGCGAGCGCATCGGGGTCAGGAGTGATGCCGGAGGACGCCTGGTCGTCGAGGTCCAACCCGCTCCACAAGCCGGCCATCGTCGGCAGGTCGTGGGTCGTCACGCCAGCGAACGACTGGCGCGGGTAGGTGGCGGGTAGGCCGCGCTCGAATAATGCGAGCCGCGTCGAGAGCAGCCGGCGACGACGAAGTTCACTGCGCACGCCCGGAGGAACCGTGCCGAGATCCTCGCCGATGACCAGCGCCCCTGCGCGGTGGGATTCGAGCGCCACGATCTCGAGTAGCTCATCGGTTTGTGAACGCACGTAAGCGCCGCGCGATGGATCCTGCTCGGACGGGATCCACCACAGCCGAAACAGACCGAGCACATGGTCGATGCGCAGCCCGCCAGCGTGGCGCAGCTGCGCGTGGATGGTCTCGATGAAGGGCCGATACGCAGCCTCCCGCAAGCGGCTCGGAATGAACGGGGGCAGTCCCCAGCTCTGACCCGCGGCGTTGAATCGATCAGGAGGTGCGCCCACTGACACCCGGAGCGCGAGTTGGTCCTGCCAGTCCCAGGCGTCAAAGCCGCCCGGATCGACGCCGACCGGCATGTCGGCAATGCGCATCAGCCGGGCCGATGCGTCCCGCAGTTGACGATCGAAGCACCACTGCACCCAGGCGTGGAACGAGACGCGGTCCGCGTGCTCCACCGCGAACTGCGCCACAGCAGCCCCGGTCGGATCACGGAGTGGCTCTGGCCATGCCTGCCAGCCCGCGCCGAACTGCTCGCTGAGGACGACGAAGACGGCCCAGTGCTGGAGCGACGTCCCCCGCCCTATGCGCCACGTCTCGAACTCTGTGCGATCGTGGCTGGCGCGCCAGATCCGCTCGAGCGCGTCCATCTTCAGCACGGCAACGCGAGCGCGGTCCACTCGTCGTTCCGCATTGAGGTCGTGCCCGGCAGCGGCCAGCTCGACTCCGAGGTGCTCGACGCCCGGAATGTCCTCGATTCGCAGGTGCAGCGGGTTGCCGAAGCGTCGCGTGCTCGGGTAATACGGGCTCGGCTCGGGATTCGGGCCTGGATTCGGCGCGCCCAGCGGGCCCACAGCAAGGAAGCCGGCGCCCGCCGACGCGGCCCACTCACCGAGCTCGCGAAGGTCCGCCAGGTCGCCGATCCCCCAGCTGTTGCGCGATCGGGTGGTGGCCAGCTGGATAGCCCAGCCCCAGGCGCGCAGGTGCGGCGGCACATGGCAGCGACTTGGACCGGTGATGAGGAGCTGCTCGCTGCCGTCATCGCGCGCCAATCGGTGATAGCCGTACGGCGCATCGGCCGGCATGGACTCGGAACGACCGAGGTCGGACCCATCTTCGAGAGTGAGGTCTCCCACGGTCGGCAGGAGCGCGCCGCGCCGAACGATCGTGACGACATCGGATCTGGATTCCTCCGGACCGAGGGCGGCAACGACGGCTGCTCGAACGTCCGACGCGATCGCCCGTTCGCGGCCAAATGCATCGGTGTACGTCTCGCCGACGAGCGAGGAGCTCATCCGGGTCGCTCGAGGACGATGACGGCATCGGGTGGAAGGTGCACGCGTCCGGCATCGGTCTGGAGTTCTGGTGGCCAGGCGAGCCGGCGAACGCCGTCCACCTGCACCGTCACCGGTTCTGCACCGAGGTTGGCGGCCATGCTGATCGGTCCGCGCCTGACCAGGATCCAGCCCTCTTCGGCGTCGTGGGTGACTTCGACGGCTGAGCGATCGGCGTCACGCAGCGCTGGCGTGGCGGCTCGCAGGGCGAGCAGATCGCGATACCACGACAGAACGCCGGCATATGGCTCGCGGCGACGTTCGCTCCAGTTGAGCTTCGAGACCTCGAACGTATCCGGATTCTGCGGGTCGGGAACGTCCGCGGGCTCCCAGCCGAAGCCGCTGAACTCCTCCCGGCGGCCTTCGCTCACCGCGCGTGCCAGCTCGAGCGAGGCGTGACCGGTGAAATAGCGGAACGGCGAAGACGCCGCCCACTCTGCGCCGGCCAGGATCAGGGGCACGTACGGCATCGTCAGCAGCAGCGCCGCGCCGATCCGAACGCGCCCGGGAGAAACGAGGTGGGCGAGGCGGTCGCCCAGCGCCCGGTTGCCGACCTGGTCGTGGTTCTGGAGTGCGACCACAAAGTGATCCCCCGGCAGGTCGCCCGGCGGCCGGCCGTGCAGCCGATCTCGAACGGCTGAATAGTGTCCGGCATACATGAACGGATCGCTGATGGCGCGCGCCAGCGCATCGGCGTCGGAAAAGTCGGCGTAGTAGCCGGCCTCCTCGCCGGTAAGCGCGACGTGCAGTGCGTGATGGACGTCGTCCGCCCAGACCGCGTCCAGCCCGTAGCCACCCTCTTCGATGGGTCGAGTCAGGCGCGGGTCGTTGAGGTCCGACTCGGCGGTCAGAACCAGGCGGCGTCCGACCTCCGCCGCAAGCTCCCTGGTGGCGATGGCCATCTCCTCGAGGATGTGCACCGCCGACTGGTCGAAGATGGCGTGCACGGCGTCGAGCCGGAGGCCGTCGAAGTGATAATCCCGCATCCACATCAGCGCGTTCTCGACGACGAAACGCCGCACCTCGTGACTGCCCGCATCGTCGAAGTTCACGGCGTCGCCCCAGGGCGTCGCGTACTTCGAGGTGAAGTACGGGCCGTAGCTGCGCAAGTGATTGCCCTCCGGCCCAAGGTGGTTGTACACCACGTCCAGCAGGACGGCGAGCCCCCGACCGTGGGCTGCATCCACGAGCCGTTTCAAGGCGTCCGGGCCGCCGTAGGCGTGGTGCGGCGCGTACAGGTGGACGCCGTCGTAGCCCCAACCGCGGTCGCCGCTGAACTCCGCGACTGGCATCAGCTCAAGGTGCGTGATCCCCAGATCGGCCAGGTCTGCGAGCCGATCGATGGCCGAGTCGAAGGTGCCATCCGGGGTGAACGTTCCGACGTGCATCTCGTAGATCACCGCATCGGCAAGGGCCGGGGCGGTGAAACCGGCATCGGTCCAGTCGAACGCCTCGTGATGAAGCGTGCGTGACAGGCCGTTGACCCCATCCGGCTGCCATGGCGAGCGTGGGCCCGGGATCGGCGAGCCGTCATCGAGCACGAAGCCGTAGTCGGTTCCCGGCGCGAGATCGATGGCCGCCGTCCACCAGCCGCGCTCGTCACGATCCATGAGATGGCGCTCACCGCCGACGAACAGCTCAACGCACTCCACGAGCGGTGCCCAGACCGATGGCCGATCACTCATGCCACGCGCTCCAGGATGGAAACAGGGAAGGCATTGAACAGGTCGCCGATGCGCGCGATGCGCGCATGCTCGACGCCATCCAGGTCACGCCAGCGACCTGGCGGCAACTCGAGAGTCGTGTCTCCCCACCCAGATCTGCCGATGCGACGGACCAGTCGCGGGACCACGGTGATCACCGCATCCGCGCGCGCGAAGGCAACGACCGCGGATGCCTGGACGCCTCGGGCGTGCAGCGCCCGGTAGGTCACATCCGGGCCGAAGGACCCCTGGCATCGCTTTCGAAGGTCCAGTGCCCGATGGATCAGCCACATCTTCGGCGCGCCTTCAGCCTGTCGTGCCCATGCCTGTGCTGCGTCCATGCCATGCACCTCCTCAAGGAGCCTCTGGCGAAGGTCAAAGTCCACCGGACGCCGATTGTCCGGGTCGACCAATGCCAGATCCCACACTTCGCTGCCCTGGTACAGGTCAGGCACGCCGGGGGCCATCAACTGGAGCGCGAGGTGCGCCAGCGCGGCGCGCCGACCAGGATCAACGAGCGGTTCAACGACCGTCTCCACGACGGACTCGAATGAGGGATCACCCAGGCAGCCCCGCACGAACGCGACCAGGGCTTCATCGTATGCGCCCTGAGGAGCGGTCCACGACGTCCGCAACTTAGCCTCCCGGCTCGCCTTCTCGAGATATGCGGCGGCCCGATCCGCGTCGATCGGCCACGCCCCGACCAGGACCTGGAAGAACAGGTAGGCGTCCGCCGCCGTCGGGTGGCCGGGAGCAGACCGATGCGGAGCAGATGCGTCCGTCAATCGGACGACCGCGCGGCGCCAGCCCTCGGGATCCTCGGAGATCAGGGCGAGCCGCGCGCGCACGTCCGCGCTGCGCTTGGTGTCATGCGTGGAGAGAGCCGTCATTGCGACGGGCCAGTCTGCCTGCGCCACCGCCATGGCCCGATGGAATCCATTGACCTCGGTTCCCCACTGACCGGGATCGCCGCCGACCTCGTTGAGGGCCACGAGCCGATGGTGGCGATAGAAGGCGGTGTCCTCCACGCCCTTGGCCATGGCCGCGGGGGTGAGTTGCTGGAATCGCATCGCGAGCTCCGTGGCGAGCGGGGCGTCGACCTCGAGTCGCAGGATACGGCCGAGGAACGCGAAGACCTCCGGGTCGAGATCCGGGCGTCGCTCGCCGGCCGTTGTGAGCCCATGTTCGATGATCGTGGCGTCGCGATCGCGCACTGCCTCGCCCTGGCGCGCGTAGGTGCGATACACCTCGAGTGCGGCGGCAACCTGGCTGAGCGCCCGGTGGAGATCGTGGCGCGTGAAGTCACGGTGGCGTCGATCAGCCTCGCACACGCGCAGGAACAACGCTGCGAGCCGGTTGAGATCACTGCCCAGCAGTGCGGCGAGCACCTCGCGCCGCGCGTCGGCCACGATCGTCTCCCACGCCGGACCGGCATCGGCCACCTCCGCCCACACAGCGTCCAGTCCTTGCTGCCCTGCCGGATCCACGTGGAGCCCGGTGGCAAGGTTGGCGAAGCGATAGCCGGTCGTCCCCTGGATCGGCCAATCCGTCGGCAATGCCTCATCCGGCTCCAGGATCTTTTCGGCGATGATCCAGGCGTTCGGCGCCGCGGCCCGCAGCCGCGCGAAATAGGCGGCCGGATCACGCAGCCCATCCGGGTGGTCGATACGCAGCCCGTCGACCCGCCCCTCCGCCACCCAGCGCAGGATGAGCGCGTGGGTGTCGCGGAAGACATCGGGATCCTCCATGCGCAGGCCGATGAGGGTGTCGACGTCGAAGAAGCGCCGATACCCGAGGTCCTGCGACGCCGCGCGCCAATGGGCGAGCCGCCAATGCTGTGCGCCCAGCAGGGCGTCGAGCCGGTCCGGATCGTCGTTGATGGCCGCGATCGCCTCGGCGCTGGTCAGCTCCCCGGCCGTGTTGAGCTCGAGCGGGAAGCGACGGTCGCCGTAGGCCACCAGCACCACCCCCGCTTCGTCGCGGACGAGCCGAATTTCTCCCGCCTCGAGCACGCGGCCGTAGTGGTCGGCGAGCACGGGCAGAAGGATCACGTCGCGGAGCCGGGCTTCGGGCGGCTCCCAATCGATATCGAAGTAGCCCGCGTAGCGGCTGGCGCGACCGTGCTGGAGCACGTCCCACCACCATCGGTTCTCCTCGCCGATGGCCATGTGATTCGGCACGATGTCGAGGACCAGGCCCATCCCGTGCGCTCGCAGCGCATCGGTCAGGCGGTCAAAGCCTTCTTCACCCCCAAGCTCCGAGTTCACGCGCGAGTAGTCGACGATGTCATAGCCATGCATGGAGCCGGGCATCGCCTGGAGGATCGGCGACGTGTACATGTGGCTGACGCCGAGGTCGGCGAGGTACGGGAGGATGGCGATCGCATCGTCGAACGTGAAGCCGGCGTGCATCTGCACGCGATACGTCGCGCGCGGAACGTTCACGTCCCGCTGATGCGGCGGATGCGCGGCAGGCGGCGCAGACACACGACCGAGCGCTCCGCGACGCGATAGGTTGCGCCACCGTCGAACTCGCCGTGTGCCGCGACGAAGGTCGGATGGATCGTGTCGAAGATGAGCTCCCAGCGCTTTGATGCCTCGTGGTTGGGCAGCGTGAACGCCACCGGATGGTCGTCCGCGTTGAGGATGACGAGCAGCGTGTCATCGGTGATCCGCTCCCCGCGCGGTCCGCGGTCGTCGATGGCATCACCGGCGTACTGCACGCCCAGCGTCTTCACGCCGGGCGCCTGCCACTGCTCGTCGTTCATCTCCGAGCCATCGGTCGCGAACCAGGTGAGGTCCTTGATGCGCGATCCGCGGATCTGCCGCCCCTGGAAGAAGCGGCGACGACGGAGGACCGGGTGCGCAGTGAAGAGCCGGATGAGCGATCGGGTGAAGGCCAGGAGCTGCCGATCGCGGCGCTTGAGGTCCCAGCTGAACCAGCTGATCTCGTTGTCCTGGGCGTACCCATTGTTGCTGCCGCCCTGGGTTCGACCTATTTCATCGCCGCCGAGCAGCATCGGCACACCCTGGCTCAACATGAGCGTGGCCAGGTAGTTGCGCTTCTGGCGCTCGCGGATCTCGATGACGGCCTCTTCATCGGTCTCGCCTTCGACGCCGAAGTTCATGCTCTCGTTGTTATTGTCCCCGTCGTTGTTCTCCTCGCCATTCGCTTCGTTGTGCTTGGAGG
>JACDHU010000370.1 GCA_013820865.1 Chloroflexota bacterium | reverse complement strand
CACCATGACCGATAGATCGCCGAGACCACACGCCCCGAGGGCGTCGTGACGCGACTCATCGATAGATCGGTCACAAGCTGACATGAGCGCGGCCGCCGCGCGCCCAGCACGCTCAGCACCCGCCGATGCATCGGCGAAACAACACCCGGCGCGACCGTCGTGACGCGAACCGACGATTCATCGGCGAGGCAGGCGAGGAATCGGTCATCATCGCTCCATGCAGGAGATCACGCCGGAGATCACCACAGGGGCGCAGCTGCAACGGAGGGACCGGGTCGTGCGCGAGGAAGCAGAGGCACGCCTCAGTCCGGCCGCGACCCGTTCAGCGGAGAGTCGCGGACGCGAGCGCCCCGAGGAGCCGGACGAGTACCGGACGGCGTTCGAGCGTGACCGGGATCGGATCATTCATTCAAAGGCCTTCAGAAGGCTGAAGCACAAGACGCAGGTCTTCCTCAACCCCGAGGGCGATCATTACGTCACGCGCCTGACGCACACGATGCAGGTGACGCAGGTCGCCCGCGCCCTGGCGGCGGCACTCGGCCTCAACGAACCCTTGGCGGAGGCGATCGCGCTGGGCCATGACGTCGGGCATTCGCCCTTCGGGCACACCGGAGAGGACGCGCTCAGCCCGTATTTCGATCCCCATGAATGGCACCATGCGGCCCAGAGCGTGCGCATCTTCGAGATTCTCGAGGACGCAAACCTGACGTGGGAGGTGCGCGATGGTATTCGGGCCCACTCCTGGAAGATCGACCCGCCGCCCGCCACTGCGGAGGCCTTCTGCGTCCGGTTCGCCGATCGGATCGCGTACCTGGCGCACGACGCGCTCGACGCGGTGCGCGCCGGCGTCCTGGACCGCGACGCCTTCCCGCCGGCATTCACCGAACGCTTCGGCGAGCCCGGACGGCCGTGGATCAACAGCATGATCAACGCGGTCGTGGATGAATCCCTGCGGACCGGCGCAGTGCGCATGGACAACGACACGCTCTCCGTCATGAATGAGCTGAGGAATTTCATGTTCGCGAACGTCTATCAATCGGCCGAGCAGCAGCGCCAGCAGCAGCGCGCCATCGCGGTCATCCGCGACCTCATGGATTGGCACCTCGCCAACGCGGACGAGATCCCCGCCAGCTACCGACAGGCCGATGCCTCACCCCAGACGCAGGCAGCCGACTACATCGCCGGCATGACAGACCGATACGCCCTCGCCACCCACGACCGCCTCTTCCGCCCGAGCCTGAACCTCTAGCGGAAGATGCGCAGCGCCTTTGGGCGGACCTCGAACGTGACCGGCGTGAAGCCAATGGTCGTGCCGTCCGCGTGCGCGGGCAGAGCACGGCGCGTCCCCTCGATCGTCACGCGCTGACCCTGGTATGAGCTGATCCGCGGCTCACGCCGCGGTCGACGCCGCGCCACCGAGAGGAAATGGCGGATCACGTCGAGGCGGGTCATCCCGCGGAAGACGTCAACGTTGAGCAGCCCATCGGTCGGGTCGGCTGCCGTGGCGAGCGCGAACCCCATGCCGTGGTACGGACCGTTGCTCACGGTGACCGCCGGCGAGCCGGTGCGGTAGGCGGTGCCGTCGATGACGATCCGCATCGGCGTCCGGCGCCGTCGCATGCCGCGCACCAGCGCTCGCATGGCTCGCCACCAGCCATGGCGCTCGGCCAGCTCGACCGCCAGGAATCCCATGGCATCCACGCCTACTCCGGCGGCTTCAAAGAATGGTCGCCCCCCCTCGCCGGTGCGGACGACCCAGCCCGCGTCGACGCTGGTCGCATTTCCGGCACCGATGACGTCGAGGGCCTCCTGCAGTGTCACCGGCACGCCGAAGCCGCGCGCCATGTTGTTGAAGCTGCCCATGGCCAGGATGCCGAGCGTCGCGGTTTCGTGTCCGACCAGGGCCGTCGCCGCGGCGCTCACCGTCCCGTCGCCGCCGGCGACGACGATGTCGTGTCCCGCGTCCGCGCCGTGGCGCGCGAGCTCGGCGAGATCGTCGCCCTGCACCAGCTCGCGGTGACCCACCTCGAGGCCACGACGCTGGAGGGCGTCGCGCAGCGCATCGGCCGTGAGGAGAGCGGGATCATCGGCGAGCCCCGGACCCGAACCGGGCTTGCCG
>JACDHU010000086.1 GCA_013820865.1 Chloroflexota bacterium | reverse complement strand
CGGGCGAAGCGGTCGGCCTGCCGCCGGGACAGATGGGCAACAGCGAGGTCGGTCACCTCAATCTCGGCGCAGGCTTCCGCGTCCTCCAGGACTTGCCGCGAATTTCCGCAGCCATCGCGGACGGATCGTTCTTCTCCAACGACGTCCTGCTCGGCGCCTGCCGGGACGTGCTGGAGCGCGGCTCGCGGCTCCATCTGATGGGGCTCGTCGGGCCTGGCGGCGTCCACGCGCACGACGATCACATCGTGGCCATGGTCGATCTTGCCCATCGCGCGGGCGTTCCTCCAGATCGCGTCGCCTTCCACGCGTTCGCCGACGGCCGCGACACCGCCCCCCGATCCGTGGACCGATTCCTCCCCGCACTCGAAGTGCGATTCGACGGCCGGGCGCACCTCGCGAGCGTCAGCGGCCGCTACTACGCCATGGACCGCGACGCGCGTTGGGAACGCACCCAGCGAGCGTATGACGCCATTGTGCATGCCACTGGCCTGCGAACGACATCTGCCACCGCGGCCATCGCGGAGGCGTACGGACGCGGCGACGGCGATGAGTTCATCACCCCAACGGTCATCGACGGTGCCGTGCCGATTGCTACCGGCGACGTGGCCATCCATCTCAACTTCCGGGCTGATCGCGCTCGTCAACTGTCGCACGCTCTGACGACGCGCGCTTTCGACGTTTTCGACCGCGGTTCGGCACCCTGCGTCGAACTCGTCACCCTGACCGAGTACACCGCGCCCGACGAGCTCGACGCCACGGTGGCGTTCCCGACGATGGACGTGGACTCCTTGGCCGCGCACCTTGCGCGGCTCGGAAAGCGCCAGCTCCACGTCGCGGAGACCGAGAAGTACGCGCACGTCACGTACTTCTTCAACGGTGGTGTCGAGGACGCCTTCGCGGGGGAGGAGCGCACGCTGGTGCCGTCGAATCGCGACGTGCCGACCTATGACCTCGCGCCCGAGATGAGCGCAGCACCGATCACCGACGCGGTCGTCGCCGCCATCGACGCCCGGCAGCACGACTTCATCGTCGTCAACTACGCGAACCCCGACATGGTCGGCCACACCGGCGTCTGGTCCGCCGCGGTAGAGGCGGTCGAATTCGTCGATGCCTGCCTGGGCCGGTTGGTGCGCGCCGCGCTCGGGACGCGATCGACCCTGGTGATCACTGCCGACCACGGCAACATCGAGGAGATGCGTGATGCGCAGGGGCAGCCGCAGACCAAGCACACAACATCGCCGGTGCCACTCGTACTCGTGGGCGAGGCGCATCGGTCCATGCGTCTGCGCGACGGTTCATTGGCCGATGTGGCGCCCACGCTGTGCGAACTGCTCGCCATTCCGTCGGGCCCGCAGATGACTGGGGCGAGCCTGATCGAGCGCGGCTGATCGGCTCCTCTGGTATCCTGCGCCGGTCATGCAGACCCCCCTTCTTCTCGCCCAGATGATTCTCGCCGTGGCGCTTCTTGCGTCGATCCTGCTCCAGCAGCGCGGAACCGGCCTCGGTGGCGCCTTCGGCGGCGAGGTGACCGCCTATCGCAGCCGGCGCGGTATCGAGCGCACGCTCTTCCGACTCACCGTTGTCCTGGCCAGCCTGTTCGTCGCCTTCAGCCTGCTCAACCTCCTTCCGGCGATCTGAGCCGGAGGCCGTGCTATCATCGGCCCTCGCAATCGGAGATGCTTCCGAATGCGGCCGTGCCGAGGTGGCGGAATAGGCAGACGCGCTAGGTTCAGGACCTAGTGGCCGCAAGGTCGTGTGGGTTCAAGTCCCTCCCTCGGTACCAGCAGACGGGCCCAGGTGGCGGAATTGGTATACGCGTACGTTTGAGGGGCGTATGAGGCAACTCATCCGGGTTCAAGTCCCGGCCTGGGCACCACTTTTCACAGACCGATGCGCCGCTCGCCTCGCCCGCGAGCGGCGTTCTCGTTGGTATCGGCAACCTTCAACCGCGTCCTCCTCGGGATTTGCGTTCAATGCACGGGATCTGCGAGTCCGGCCTCGATCAGCCGCCGGATCACCGTGCTACCCTCGCCAAAGGGCGGTTAGCTCAGCTGGTCAGAGCGCCTCGCTTACACCGAGGAGGTCGGGGGTTCGAGCCCCTCACCGCCCACCACGGGTTTTTCATCGACAAGAACCTCGGGAGGAGCCGTGGCCCAGATGAATGGTGCTGGGCGGGGCATGCTGCCGCAGTTTCGTGTTTTCACCATGCTCATTGGGCTGGGTATCGTCTGCGGGATTGCAGCCAAGGCGGCCGACGCTTCAGAAGCGCGTTGGGTAAACGACCTGGCCAACTCGCCAACGGGGTCGGTGTTTGTCCTGACCCTGATCGGTCGGTTCGCCTTCACGCCGGTGGATGCCGCACTTCGATCAATGGCGTTCTTCACGGCGACCTGCCTGGCCTATTACGGCTGGTCCGCATACGCCTTCGGATTCGGGGGCGGTCCCTATTTCTACCTATGGGTCGGCCTGGCGCTCACGGTTGTTCCGATCCTTGCCACCGGCGTGAGATGGGCATGCCTGCGCCGCGGCGCACTGCCCGGCCTGGTGATGGGGACCGTCGCGGCTCTCACCATGGCGGATGGTGCCGTTTGGCAACTATGGATGTACTACGTGGAGGGCCTGCTTTCGAACGACTTTCCCCTTCATCCGGTCCAGGCGGCGGTCGACCTTGTTGTGCTCTTCGTCATCGTCGGCCTCTTGCCGCGATACGGGCGCACCCGTCTGTGGGCCTCGCTCGCGGTGCTGCCCATGGTCGTGGTCACCGGCATGATCCGCGAGTTGTTCTCGAGCGCCCTGCTGCCGATCTGATGTGGGAGACGGAGCGTCGGCTCGACGATCTACTGGTACGATGCCGCCCGTCAACACCCGAGCGCGAGGAATATCTCAATGCCCCTGTGGCTGATCATCCTGCTGATCGCAGTTGCGGTCATCGCCCTCTTCCTGATCTTCACCTACAACGCGCTCGTCCGGCTGCGCAACATGGTCGACGAGGCATGGAACCAGATCAGCGTGCAGCTCAAGCGGCGCCATGACCTGATTCCGAACCTCGTCAACGCGGTCAAGGGCTACATGGACTTCGAGCAGGAGACCCTGACGAAGGTCATCGAGGCCCGATCCGCCGCCGTGGGAGCCCAGCAGGGCGGACCGGCCAACGCCGGACAGGCGGCCCAGGCGGAAAACTTCCTGACCGGCGCCCTGCGACAGCTGTTCGCTCTGGTCGAGAACTACCCGGACCTCAAGGCCAACGAGAACGTCATGCAGCTCCAGGAGGAGCTGACGACGACGGAGAACCAGATCGGCTTCTCCCGACAGCACTACAACAGCACGGTCCGCGAGTTCAACACCGCGATCCAGACGTTCCCCAACGTGCTCATCGCTGGCCCCCTCGGTTTCCGCGAGCGCGATTACTTCCAGATCGCCGAGTCGGATGCCGCGGTGCCCGAGGTGAACCTGCGCACGACCTGAGATCGGACCGATGAGCGCCGAGACGCGCCCGGCGCCGACCACCTTCTACCGCGAGATTGACCGCAATCGACGTCGGAGCTGGCTGCTGGTGGCGATCGTGATCGTCGTGCTGGGCGTGCTCGGCGGAGTCATCGGCTTCGCGACAGGCTTCGGCTGGGGCGGGGTCCTTGCGGCAGTGGCGCTGGCAACAGTCATGAGCCTGGGGTCCTGGTTCGCGGGAGACGCGCTCGTCATGGCGACGAGCGGCGCCCGTGAGGTCGACCGCGCGAAGCCGGCGGATCGATACGAGCAGCTCGTCAACGTTGTCGAAGAGATGCGGCTGGCCGGGGGCCTGCCGCAGCCGCGAATCTGGGTCATCGATGACTCGGCCCCGAATGCCTTCGCCACCGGACGTGATCGCGAGCACGCGAGTATCGCGGTCACGACCGGGCTGCTCGACAAGCTGGATCGCGAGCAGCTCCAGGGCGTCATCGGTCACGAAATGAGCCATATCGGCAACCTGGATATCCGCTTCACGCTGTTGGTTGGCGTGCTGGTGGGCAGCATCGCGCTGCTGGCCGACTGGTTCCTGCGCTTCACCTTCTGGGGCGGGGGTCGGCGCTCGAGCTCGGATCGGGACGGCGGCGGTGGGGGAGCGATGGCCCTGCTCTTCGTCCTGGCCCTGGTGCTGGCCGTTGTCGCTCCGCTCATCGGCCGCCTCGTGCAGGCGGCGGTCAGCCGAAGCCGCGAATCACTGGCCGATGCGACCGCGGTCGAGCTCACGCGCAACCCCGTCGGCCTGGCTCGGGCCTTGCGCGCGATCAGCGACGACCGCGAGGTGCTCGAGGTTGCCAACCGCGCGACGCAGCACCTCTACATCGTCAACCCGATCAAGTCCTTCGAGGAGCGCTCACAGTCCCTCTGGGATACCCATCCGCCACTCGGCGAACGGATCCGTGCTCTCGAGGCTATCGCCGGCCAGACGGGACGTGGGGCGGCCGACAGCCGCTGACTCCGCCACCTATCCCCGTCCGGAGCGTGAAATTCGGTACGCTCCCGCGACCATTCGTTATTCGCCGAACGTCTCGAGATGGGAGCTATCGGCACCAGCAGTGCCACCTGACGAAGTCACCAGCGCGCTGGCGCGGTTGCGAGTGGCGGGTGGCATCGGTATCCTTGCGACCGCCCGATGTGTCACTGCGAAGGATCGGCGCCGAGGTAGCTCAGTCGGTAGAGCACCGCCCTGAAGAGGCGGGTGTCGTCAGTTCGATTCTGACCCTCGGCACCAGCAACGCGTATCATCGGGCGTACAAGCGGGCGGAAGTGGCTCAGTTGGTAGAGCATCACCTTGCCAAGGTGAGGGTCGCGGGTTCGAGTCCCGTCTTCCGCTCCATTTTCTCCTTCTGATCTTACTGGGCGGCTGGCACTGGCCGCTGCTGACCTGCTAGCGTGACGAGGCGTTGCCCCGTCGTCTAGTGGTAGGACAGCGGACTTTGGATCCGTTAACCGAGGTTCGAATCCTCGCGGGGCAGCCAAGATCCGCGGTCATCGGCGTCCCTCATAAGCCCATCGTGACGGTGTCCCGGCTGTTCAGGTGAGTCCGTCGGAACCGGCGGGGTACTCCTCGAGCGGCACGCGATCGTCCGCCCACGCATCCAGGATGGGCTGCATGATCCGCCATGCCTCTTCGGCCTCCTGCGGCCCGACGAACGGCCCCTGATCCCCCTCCAGGAGGGCGGCGAGCATGGACTCGTAGGCGCCGAGGTCTGCGGTCGGCACGGCGCCCCCCACCGAGGAGCGCCCTCCTGGTTCTCCGGCGAGGCGAAGGTCGAGCTCGGCCGTGCCGAGATCCAGTCGCAGCAGCTCCGGTTCGCCGTCAGCCGCTCGATCCTCGGCGGCCACCGAACGGAACCTTATGATCACCTCGAACCGATCGGCCCGGATCGCCTTCGCGGAGCGCAGGACGAACGTCACGCCGCGCCAGCGTGGAGCGTCGGACGTGAGCGTGACTTTGGCGAGGGTCTCCGTCTGCCGAGCCGGGTCGACACCCTCCTCGTCCTCGTACGCCGGTCGCCCATCGCCGGCGCCGTACCGTGCCCGCCGCGTATCGGTGGCCATGGCGCGGCCGGCAGGCGGCCGCAGGGAGCGCAGAACCGCGAGGCGGGCCGAGCGCGGGCCGGCGCCGCCGAGGCTCACCGGCCGCTCCATGATCGCGACGCACAGCGTGGCCAGCAGGTGGTTCTGCAGCATGTCCCGCAGTGCGCCTGCGCCTTCGTAGTAACCGGCGCGGCTCTCCAGGCCCAGCTTCTCGTCCCACGTCACCTCGATGCGCTCGATGTGCTCACCGCTCCATGCCGGCTCCAGCAGTCGGTTCGCGAAGCGCAGACCGGGGAGCGCCCGCACGGCCGGCAGCGACAGGAAGTGGTCCACCCGGTACACCATCTCGTCGTCGAATCGCTCGAGGAGCCGATTGAGCCGGCGCGCTGCCTCCAGGCCGTCACCGAACGGCTTCTCGACGGCGATACGGCTGCCGTCCGGCAGCTCGCAACCCGCGAGCGCCTTGATCGCCGGCTCGAACAGCGCCGGTGGCAGCGCCAGGTAAACGATCGTGGGCGGCGCACCGGACACCAGGGCGCGAACGTCGTCGGGCTCGGTTGCGTCCGCCCGACGGTGCGTGAATCGTCCGATCAGCGCCTCGCGCACATCGGCGTCGACATCGGAACCGTGCTGGTCCAGCTCGGCGCTGGCCTCCGAGCGGAAGGCATCGTCCGATTGGTCGTGGCGGGTGACTGCCACAAACTCCAGATCGTCGGGTAGCCGGCCGGACGCTTCCAGCCCGGCCAGGGCCGGGAGCAGCAGCCTCCCGAACAGGTCGCCTCCCGCGCCAAGGACGAGCAGCCGCCGGCTCATGCCTGCACCGCGGCGAGAATGGCCGACGTGGCGACGATCACCACGGCGATGAGCACGACGACCAACCACATGACGTGAAACCTCATACGACGTCGAACCTTTCGATGCGGATCTGGGCGTGCGGGACGCCAAGCTCGAGGAGCGCCTCTTCGGCGGCATCGGTGACCGGGTCCGGCCCGCACAGGAGATAGGCCACCGATTCATGGTCGTCGGGGAGGTGGCGCTCGATGAGCGGCTGATCCACGTAGCCCTCCTCGCCGGTCCAGTGATCGGGGGGCTTGCGCAGTACGTGGATGACCTTCAGCGGGAGCCGAGAACCGAGCTCGTCGATCTCCTCCCGGAACGTGATGGCGTCCCACGCCTCCGAGGCGTATACGAGCGTCAGCGGGCGCTCATCACCTCGATCCGCGAACGTGCGCAGGATGCTCATGATCGGCGTGATACCGATCCCGCCGGCGATGAAGAAGAACGCATCGGCATCCATGCGACGCGGGATGAAGACGCCGTGGGGCCCATCGAGGAAGGCGATCGTCCCCGGCTCGATGTCGCCGACCGTGCTCGTGAAGTCGCCGAGCGCCTTGATCGTCAGCGCCGGCCGCTCGGGCGCCTCCGCGCTCGACGAGAACGAAATCGGGTGC
>JACDHU010000369.1 GCA_013820865.1 Chloroflexota bacterium | reverse complement strand
CCGCACAACCGCTCGGCAAGGTCCTGCGCATCGTAGAGGTGGTTGGTCCGGACGAGACCGTAGAGGCCCTCGACGCCAGGGACGAACTGCTGTCGGTCTTCGTGCCCGACAGCGGCATGCTGATCACCCGCGATGGTCGCGAAATCCCGGTCGAGAATTCAGTCGCCCCTATTCATGATCGCCTCGGCCTCGAGACGGGTGCCGTCATCGTTGTCCGCGACGTCACCACCGCCAGGGCAATGACACGCGCCGTAACCCACTCCTCCGAGCACGACTCCTTGACGGGGCTGCCCAATCGAATGCTGCTGGCTGACCGGGTCACCCAGGCCATCGCCCTCGCCGGGCGCCACGACCGGCATGTCGTCGTGCTCTTCATGGACCTCGACGGTTTCAAGCACATCAATGACTCCCTCGGCCACGGAACCGGCGACCGGTTGCTCAAATCCGTCGCCACGTCGCTGGTCGGGTGCGTGAGGGACGCGGACACGGTCAGTCGTCACGGCGGCGATGAGTTCGTGGTGCTGCTCAACGAAGTCGAGGGCACGGACAGCGCCAGCGACATGGCCGAGCGGATCCTGCGAGCGGTTGCCGAGCCCCACGCCGTCGGACCGCACGAACTGCACGTCACTGTCAGCATCGGCGTCAGCGTCTACCCGGAAGACGGGCTCGATGCGGAGACACTCATCAAGAACGCCGATACCGCCATGTACCAGGCGAAGGCGCAGGGACGCCAGAACTACCGTTTCTTCACCCCCGAGATGAACGCCCGCGCCGTCGCTCGACAATCGATCGAGGCGAAGCTTCGGCGCGCCCTCGACAAAGAGGAGTTCGCGCTCTTCTATCAACCGAAGATAGACCTGCGCAGTGGTCGCATCACCGGCGCCGAAGCGCTGATCCGGTGGACCCCGCCCGATGGAGAGCCGCTGTCGCCGGCCGACTTCATTCCGGTTGCTGAGGATTCGGGCCTAATCGTGCCCATCGGCAATTGGGTCCTCCGCGAGGCGTGCTGGCAGGCCCAGGCATGGGTCTCCGCCGGGCTGCCAATGACCGGCATCGCGGTCAACATCTCGGCCGTGGAGTTCGCGGCCAGACACTTCCTCGACGGCGTGTTCGCGATCCTCGCCGAAACAAGGCTGGACCCTGCGCTTCTGGAACTGGAGCTGACTGAAAGCGTGCTCATGCAGCGCGTGGATGTCACGACCGACATCCTGCAATCGCTGCGCGAACGTGGTGTGCGCATCGCCATCGACGACTTCGGGACCGGTTACTCGAGCCTGAGCTACCTGCGCCGCTTCCCAGTCGATGCGCTCAAGATCGACCAGTCCTTCATTCGCCACCTGAGCGATGGCGGGGATGATGCGACCCTCGTCACGGCCGTGATCAGCATGGCCCGCAGCCTCAATCTGCGGGTGATCGCCGAAGGCGTCGAAACCGTTGACGAACTCAGGTTCCTGAAGGCCGAGATGTGCGACGAAGCACAGGGCTACCTCTTGGGCCGCCCCATGCCGGCGGAACAGTTCGCGGACGTTTTGAAGACGAGCCTTTGGAGCTCCGTCTCGCGGCCGGACAGCGGTCGTGCCGTTCCCCGGCGGCTGGTGCCATCGCCGCCCAGTGATCACCGCCAAGCGCGCGGACCGGACGCTATCCCGGCAGTGCCGGCGTAACTCCGCACGATCACGCCGGCGGGTTGATTCAAGAGAAATAGCGCAACGCTTCTGTGATGACGGACGGCGCCGCGGCGCACTCCGACAGGAGGCCGCCGGCCTCATTCTGAGAGTCGTTGGGCCAGGCGCGCGGCGCGGCCCACCTCTCATCCTGGCGACCGACGAGTTGATCGGCGGCGGCGGTCAGCTGACCAAGCTGTCCGAGGCGACGATGGCGGCCTACAACGAAGTCCTGCCAGCGGTGTGGAGCCACGGCAACCCGGTCGACATCATCGGCGATGCACCGCCCGATCGCTACGCCCGGGCGCTCGAGATTGCGGCGGCTGATCCGGCTGCCCAGGGAATGCTCGTCATCCTGACGTCACAGGCCATGACCGACCCGACGCGCACCGCGCAGGAGCTCGTGTCGTACGCTCACGTTGCCGGCAAGCTGGTGCTTGCCTCGTGGATGGGCGGT
>JACDHU010000368.1 GCA_013820865.1 Chloroflexota bacterium | reverse complement strand
CCCGTACTCCGAAAAGGCGCCGACGTCGTAGTACAGCGTGCCGTCCTCGGCGACGTACGCCAGGTTGAGGTCCTGGAGCCGCTCGGCCAGGGCGATCATCTCGGAGACGTGCTCGGTGGCGCGCGGGAACACGTGCGCTGGCAGGATGTTCACCAGCGCTTCGTCCGCGTGAAAGGCGGCTTCGTAGTGCGCCGCCAGCTCGCGCGCGCTGCGCCCTTCCAGCTCCGCCTGTACCAGGATCCGATCGCCGCCGTCATCACGGTGCTCATCGCGCATGTGGCCGACGTCGGTGATGTTCTTGACGTGCCGCACGGCGACGCCGTGGTAGAGCAGGGCGCGCCGGATGAAGTCAGCCAGCATAAACGTGCGCAGATTGCCGATGTGTGCGTAGCGGTAGACGGTCGGGCCGCAGCTGTACATGCGCACCGTGCTGCCCTCGAGCGGCAACACCTCCTCGATCCGGCGACTCAGCGTGTTGCGCAGGCGCAGCGTCATCTCGGGGCGACGGTACCATCGGCTGCATGAGCCACGACCGCGAGCAGATGACCGGCGAGTTTCGGTACGAGCACCCGATCGAGGTCCGGTTCGTGGACACGGACGCGCTGGGCCACGTCAACAACGCCGTCTACCTCTCGTACTTCGAGGCGGCGCGCGCCGGCTACTACGCCAGCGTCAGCGGGGAGCCGTTCGGTACCGGCGAGCGGGCGGCCGAGCGGACCTTCGTTATCGCCGAGGCGCACCTGGTGTACCGGGCGCCGGCGTTCTTCGGTGAGACCGTGATCGTCGGCTGCCGTTTCAGCTGGACGGCGCGCTCGTCGTTCGGCATCGAGTACCGCGTCCGGGCCGAGGAGTCACCGGTCGCACCGGCGCGGCTCATCGCCGACGGCCGGACGACGCAGGTGATGTTCGACCTGAACCACAACCGCGTGATGCGCGTGCCGGCCGACCTGCTGGCGCTGTTCGAGGAGTACGAGGGCCGCGAGATCGCGCGGCGAGCTCGCTAGGCCTCGAATCTGCGGAAGATTGCCACCGCGTTCTGGCCGCCGAAGCCGAAGCCGTTGATCATCGCCGTATCCACGCGCCGGCGGCGTGCGACCAGCGGCACGTAGTCCAGGTCGCACTCAGGCAGGTCCGGCTCCTCGAGGTTGATGGTGGGCGGGATAATGCCCTCGCGGATGGCCCCGATGGCGGCCATCGCGCCGACCACACCGGCGCTGCCGAGCATGTGGCCGACCATCGATTTCGGAGCACTGATGGCCAGCTTTCGGGCATGCTCCCCGAAGGCGGCCTTGATGGCCCGCGTTTCGGTCACGTCGTTGAGCGGCGTGCTCGTCCCGTGGGCGGCGATGTAATCGATCTCGTCGGGCGCAATGCCGGCGTCCTTCATCGCTTTCAGCATGGCCATGCACTGCCCGCGGCCGGTTGGGTCAGGCGCCGAGATGTGAAACGCATCGGCTGTCAGCGACGCACCGATGACCTCCGCCTGGATGGTCGCGCCACGAGCCATGGCATGGGCGGCGCTCTCGAGGATCACCACGCCGGCACCCTCGCCGTAAAGGAACCCGTCCCGCTGCCGGTCGAACGGTCGCGACGCCTTCTGCGGCTCGTCGTTGCGTTTCGACAGCGCGCCCATGTTGCCCAGGGCGGCGAATGCCACGGGCAACAGCGGCGCCTCCGACCCGCCGGCCAGGACCACGTCGACCTCCCCACGCTGGATCATGCGCAGGCCGTCGAGGAACGCGATGACCGACGTCGCGCACGCGGCCGACTGGGTGATGACCGGCCCCGTGAGGCCGTATTCCATGGACAGGTGGCAGGCGCCCATCGACGCCGACAGCGCCGGAATCGCGAACGGGCTCACCTGGCCCGGGCCGCGGGTGCGCAGCACCTCTTCACCCAGCGTCACCTGCTCCTGCCCGCCGCCGCCGGTGTTGACGGTGACCGCCACCCGGTCACGGCGCTCGGGCTCCCATTCGGAGAAGTCAAGCCCCGCGTCGGCCACCGCCTCCTTGCCGGCGGCCATCGCGAAATGGATGAAGCGACTCATTCGGCGCGCCATCTTGCGATCCATGGCCTGTGTCGGGTCGAAGTCCTTGACCTCGGCCGCGATGCGCACGTCGAAGCC
>JACDHU010000367.1 GCA_013820865.1 Chloroflexota bacterium | reverse complement strand
GTTACCAGGATGCCCTCGGTGTTCTCGAGCGGGCTGAGCATGATCTCGATCGGGAACTCGGTGCCGTCCTTGCGCCGGGCGGTGAGTTCGATGCCTGTGCCCATGTGCTGCGCCAGGGCGTCGGCAGCAGAACGCAGGTCATCGGCGATGAGCCGCTCGGCGAAGCCGACGGGGATGATGTTGGTCACCTTCTGGCCGAGCAGCTCGTCACGCCGGTAGCCGAACTGCTTCTCGGTGGCGAGATTCAGCAACACGATCTCGCCCGCCTGGTCGACGACCACCATGGCGTCGGGCGCCGCCTCCAGCAGGCCGCGATATCGACTCTCCATCTGCGCCAGGTGGGCCTCGGCCGCCTTGCGCACGCTGATGTCGCGGATGGCGGCAGTTACCAGGATGCCCTCGGTGTTCTCGAGCGGGCTGAGCATGATCTCGATCGGGAACTCGGTGCCGTCCTTGCGCCGGGCGGTGAGCTCGATGCCTGTGCCCATGTGCTGCGCCAGGGCGTCGGCAGCGGAACGCAGGTCATCGGCGATGAGCCGCTCGGCGAAGCCGACGGGGATGATGTTGGTCACCTTCTGGCCGAGCAGCTCGTCACGCCGGTAGCCGAACTGCTTCTCAGCGGCGAGATTCAGCAACACGATTTCGCCCGCCTGGTCGACCACCACCATGGCGTCGGGCGCGGCCTCCAGCAGGCCGCGATACTTGGCCCCGGATTCGTTGCTCTGGCTGAGGTCATGGCTCACCTCGGAGAAGCCGAGCAGCCTGCCTCCACCGTCGCGGAGTGCAGTCAACGTCAAGGCGGCGACGAACTGCGAACCATCCTTGCGGACGCGCAATCCCTGCTCCACATGCCTGCCCCTGTCGGCGGTGATCCGCAGCAGCTCCTTCGGCCTGCCGCGCACGATGTCCTCCGGCACGAACAGACAGGCAAAGCTGCGGCCGATGATCTCAGCGGCGGTGTAGCCCTTGATCTGTTCGGCGCCGGCGTTCCAGCTGGTGATCGTGCCGTTCGGATCCATCATCGCGATGGCGTAGTCCTGGATACCCTCCAGCAACAGCCGGTACTGCTCCTCGTTGCCGCGGAAGGCCTCGTCCCCGGCGCGATGGCCGTTCCCCGTCTGGGCCAGCTGGGCACCCTTCATCTCGCTCGAACGGCGTGTGACAACGCCAGCCCGTGCGGCGACGGATCCGGAGGCGATGAGCACGTCAGCATCGGCCTGCTGACGGCGAGCGGTCTGGCCAAGTCGCGGGCTCCATTCTGCACGTGACAGAGCGGCAGACAGGCATCTGCCTCACATCTGCTGCAAGGTTGGTCCAGACGAGTTCGTGTGACTACTACCCATTCGTTCTGGTCGCGCGGACCCTTAGACTCGGGCAATGCCAACGCCGGTACCCGATCAGGGATTCCCGTCCGTCGTCGAAATCGTGGTGGAGATCCCCTCGGGCAGCCGGAACAAGTACGAGTTCGATGAGCGCGCCGGCGTCATGCGGCTCGACCGGGTGCTCTCGTCGGCCGTCTTCTACAACTTCGACTACGGCTTCATCGAGGGCACGCGGGCCGACGACGGCGACCACACCGACGCCATGGTCCTGCTGGCCGAGCCGACTTTCCCCGGCTGCCACGTCTGGGGCCGGCCCGTCGGCGGGCTGCGCATGCGCGACGAGCAGGGCGAGGACTTCAAGGTGCTGTGCGTGGCGCTCGGCGATTCGCTGTGGGAACACATGACCCGGCTCGACCAGGTATCGCCACATCGCCTGCGCGAGATCGAGCATTTCTTCGCGACGTACAAGCTGCTCGAGGACAAGCGCGTCGAAGTCCGGGGCTGGGCCGATCTGGACGCGGCGCTCGACATCCTTCGCGCCGACCGCCAGCGCTGGCAGGCCGAGCAACGTGGCTCCGGGCCGGGGTAGGCAGGTGGCGCGGAAGCAGGAAATGGTCGATGCCGGGGGCCGGGAAGTCGCGATCAGCAACCCGGAGAAGGTTTACTTCCCCAAAGCCGGCCACACCAAGCTCGACCTGGTGCGCTACTACCTCGCCGTCGCCGACGGAGCACTGCGCGGTGCCGGCGGCCGACCGATGGCGCTGAAACGTTTCGTCAACGGCGCCGAAGGCGACTTCTTCTTCC